>JASFYL010000047.1 GCA_030055575.1 Thermoproteota archaeon
CTCGTAGGTGTACCCTGCCACCGCAGCATTGGCAAAGCAGATAGGGCACCTGAGGTTGCACCTGTTCGTGACGTCGATAATTGCGAGCACGGTGTGGGAAGCGTGTGAGGGGCATATGCCGCAATCGAAAGGACACCCGGACCCTTGGCTAGTCCTCGGATTCTCGACACCATCGCCTATAGTCTCATACCCTTCCGCCCTCTCGAAGAGCGAGTAGTCGCTCCAATAAACATCATCGAATCGCCCGTGCTCAGTGCAGGACTTGCCTATGTATACTACACCACCATCTTCGTAGATCTCTGCATCCAAGACCTTCAGACACTCTGGGCAAAGGCTCTTTGTCTTCTTCAGCACATGCATAGAACATCATTGGCGATACGGTGAGCGGCTTTATATTTGAAATTTTTCATACTGTTCATGCGGTGATCCATATGAGCTGGAGCGGCGAAGGGCTAGCGCTAGAGAAGCTCACAGAGGTTGGATTGACAGAAGCTGAGGCGCACGTCTACCTTGCATTACTCAAGAGGCGGGCAGAGATGGGAGCTAGGGAGGTGAGCGAGGCTTCCGGCATACCGTACTCGAAGGTCTATACAGTTCTAGAGAAGCTGGCTTCGAAATCCCTGATCTCGGTCAGGAGGGGGAGACCCACATCATATATTGTCAGGATGCCCTCAGAGGCGCTTAATGAGTATAGGCGGCTTGTAGTAAGGGAAGTCGAAGAGAAGTTCAGGGAGGTCGAGGCTGCCCTCGAGACATTCCAGGCTGAGACAGCGGCGGAGAAGCCAGACATTTGGATCATAAAGAGCCCAGAGGAGATCGTAAGGAGGGCGCGTTTGACTGTAAGCGGGGCTGTGAACGAGGTGGATGTGGCCCTCCCGTTCGTTCCTAATTGGGCAGTGGAAGTTTTCTTGCCTGCCTTCCTCCGCCTTAAGGCTAACAATATTTTGACAAAAGTCCTGCTCTCTTCAGGCGCTGGAGAGGAGAAGCTAGGATCAATATCAGAGATGTCCGACTTAAGAGTCAGGGACAAGATGTTCGGAGGGGGCGTCATAGCGGATGAATCAGAGGCGATCCTATTCATAGCGAGTGAAGGCGCGACCCCAATCATCGCGATCTGGTCAAACCACGCTGGGCTCGTCCAAATAGCGAAGACCTATTTTGACAATCTGTGGAACTCCTCCGTACCGTATGCCCAATGGCGGAAGTATCCCTAACAGCGCGAGTTCCTGCTCGGCGCAGAGGGGCCATCAAATCCTCTGCTTAACATCTGCTCAACTTGTCCGGAGGCTCACCAGCACGCGATGGGCGGGCTGGTAGGCAGACAATCAACCAACTGCCATCCGGATGATCAAATGGGCTCTGTTCTGATGTCACACTTCATCCTGCGTATCCGCAATACCAGCATTCATCATAGCCCAGGATCTCTACCCGTCTGATTTTAATAAATCTGACTGCTCAACTCGTTGAAGTTGCAACTTGATGAAATTCCAGTACCGACCAAACATCGTCTGGGAACATTACCGCGTTGAGTTAATAATGCCTCTCGAGTACCGCCATAGCAGAACAATACTTATTAATGGCTTGAAAACATTCAGCAGTGTAACCTTCATGGTTATGACTGCAGTATAGACTCAATTGGTCTCGAATTCCAGCTGAACGGGGGTTTGAGGATGACGGTAAAGGTGGCAATAATTGGTGTTGGAAACTGTGCCAGTGCGCTAGTCCAAGGCACATACTACTACAGGAATGCCAAGGACGAGGAATTTGTGCCGGGGCTGCTCCACGTGAATTTGGGGGGGTACCGCGTAAGTGACATCGAATTCGTGGCAGCCTTTGACGTTGATGCAAGAAAGGTAGGCAAGGACCTCTCGGAGGCGATCTTCTCAGAACCAAACAATACGAGGAGATTTGCCGGGGTGCCCAACCTGGGCGTCGAGGTGAAGAAGGGTCCAGTAATGGACGGTCTTGGGAAATATTTGAAGGGTTACGTCAAGGTGGATGAGCAGGAAAGGCCCGTCGACGTCGCTGCCGAGCTCAAGGACTCTGGAGCGGAGGTCGTTGTCAACTACCTGCCTGTGGGCTCCGAGAAAGCAGTCAGATGGTACGCTGAGGAGGTGCTGAAAGCAGGATGCGCATTTGTGAACTGCATGCCTGTGTTCATAGCCTCCGACGATGTGTGGGCAAAGAAGTTTGAGGAGAAGGGATTGCCTGTAGCAGGAGACGACGTGATGAGTCAGATTGGCGCGACTGTGATGCACAAGACGCTAGCCAAGCTACTCGTGGACAGGGGCGTCAAGGTGACAGAGAGCTACCAGCTCAACATTGGAGGGGACACCGACTTCCTGAATATGCTCGAAGAGGAGAGGCTGGTATCCAAGAGGATAAGCAAGACCTCCGCCGTGGCTGCGATGATACCCTACGAGATACCACTGAGGATCGGTCCTTCAGACTATGTGCCATTCCTCGACAACAAGAAGATATGCTACGTCTACATCAAGGGGGAGTATTTTGGGGGCACACCATTCCAGTTAGATGTCAAGCTTGACGTTTGGGACGCCCCCAACAGCGGTGGGGTAGTTATAGACGTTATCAGGGCAGCCAAAATAGCGATGGACAGAGGGGTGTCAGGGAGGCTGATCGGACCTTCTGCATTCGCGTTTAAGCACCCCCCAGTCCAGATGCCATATGAGGCAGCGAAACGCAGGTTCGAGGATTTCATCGAGGGCAAAGTCGAAAGGTAAGGCGAAAGGGGTGCGGGGAAAGTCTTGCTGTAAGATGAAGGCTTGGGAGGCAGATCCACCTAAACTCTAGTCGGATTCCTGGAAAGTAAGTTGTCATAGTATTAGACGGCACAGCAAGATCGATGATATGCGGCGAGTTAGTGCCGGTTGGAGTTCTTTAGATACACATTGTATTGAATTCCCAACAGTCCACACTTTTCAATCTGAAAATAAGCTTTAGTGGCAGTACGCCAACCCACATTCAATTATGCCAATCTATTGAAAGCACCTACTCAGAACCAAAATAACGACCTCGCATTGTAGTAGGTCACCTGCTGGATCTCCTTTCCCCCTATCCCTGCTCTGTCAAGATACTTAGCCGTCCTGAGGACTGCCAAAGGATCGGACGGCTCGCTCCCCAATCCGCTATTAAGGAGGATGCCCTCTGAACCGTATTTCTCGATTATGCTCTTTACGTCTGCAGGAGTAAGTAACCCCGGCTGAATCGTAAGTCCTATTTTGAGACCAGATTCCCTGACTAGAGGTATCAACTCTGGCACAAGGTGGTCGACCACGACCCTAGAAGGATCTGGACACTCATCGCGTAAGATCTTCAGTGCCTTCTCCAGAATCGGTTCTCTGTTCCTACGCGGGGTCGAAAATATCACGGGTTTGTCGTACTCCACAGCGATCCTAAGCTGCTTAACCAGGACGTCGACTTCCTCTTCGCTTCCCGTCTCGAGACCGACCTCACCTAGCGCGTTCGCCAGGTCATTGTCGAAGATCGCAAGAACCCTCTCGATCGCCTGATCCAACTCATACTTGGGGATGAAGCTGGGGTGTATCCCAACGGCTACCCTGAAATCTATGCCGCACGAAGCTAGCCTTGCCGTCTCTTCCTCCATCAACCACTTGAAGAAGTCGTAGACGGTAGATGAGCCAGTGGGCTTAACTGGGAAGCGCGAGCAAAGAACCACGCCCTCTACGCCCGAGACGGACATGAGCTCCAAATCCTCCAAGCCCCGGAAGTATGTGTGCGTATTGGAGTCTATGCATTTCATGGTATACACCTGGTAGCAGGAAAGAGCAAAGCCAAACTAAAGAGTCTTCCGGATCAGAGGTAAGCCTCGGTAACATAGCGGCGCATCATCCGGTGGCTGTTGAAGTATGATGCAAGTATGCTTATCGAGTTCTGCATCATTGTAGCCCAAGAATCGACCCCTTCGTAGAACGTCGGGCATATTATGTAGTTCAGCTTGTTGTAAAGATCCTCCCTCTCGAGCAGGTTTCTTTCTTCTGGGCTGATTTTCTCCCCCGGGCGAGGTCCTATCGACCATCCGGTGACACCCTCAATCCACCCTTCTACCCACCACCCGTCGAGTACGCTGAAATTGAGTACTCCATTATGGGCTGCCTTCATGCCGCTTGTGCCTGATGCCTCCATCGGGGGCTGTGGGGTGTTGAGCCAGACGTCCACGCCCGCCACCATCATCTTCGAGAGGTCCAAGTCGTAATCCTCGAGGTAGACCATCTTTATTTCGTCCTTGAGCTCCCTTATATGCCAGAAGACTTCCTTTATCATCCTCTTCCCAGTCTCGTCCTTTGGATGGGACTTCCCCCCGAAGACTATCTGAATGCCCCAACGCCTAGCGATCTTCCTCAGCCTGTCGGTGTCCGAGAATATAAGGGTGGGACGCTTGTATCCCGTTGCACGCCTCGCGAATCCTATTGTCAGCACTTTTGGGTCCATTTCTACCCCAGTCATCCTCTTTATGCAGGCGAAGAGGTCTTCCTTCGCTTCTCTATGGGCGTCCAGGATGAGTTCATCAGGAATAATGCCCACCCTGGTGAGAAGGCTCGGTTCGTCAGCCCATCCCGGAAGGTACCTGTCGAACAGTCTCTTGAAATGGGTGCACGTCCATGTGAAGGAGTGGACTCCGTTGGTGATCGCGTGGACCTTGTATCCTGGGAAGAGCTTCGCAGAGTACTCGCCGTAGCTCTTCGAGACCCCGTTGATGTAATCGCTGAGGTTGAGGGCCAAGAGGGTCATATTTAGCCTGTCCTCACCCCCGTATCTCCTGATGATCTCGCTTGGGACGAGTTCTCCCAAAACCCTTTCCACCAGGGGGTAGTCAAACTTGTCGAATGCTGCCTCGACGGGCGTGTGTGTCGTGAAGATGCACATACTCTTCACGCGATCGACGTTTAGCTGGCTCTGCCTGAGGAGCTCCAGCGCGAGGAGGGCAGAGTGCCCCTCGTTCATGTGGTATCTGCTTATCTTGAATCCCAGGGCGTCTAGCATCCTAACTCCTCCGACGCCCAAAACGATCTCCTGTTTCAGGCGGTATTCCAAGTCTCCCCCGTAGAGGTAGTGAGTGATTGTCCGGTCTTCCGGGGGGTTCGCTTCAAAGTCTGTATCGAGTAGAAGCACCGGCACTGTGCCGCCCTTCGGGCTCGAGACCGAGTAGTTGTAAGCCCTGATCAGCACATCCCTCCCCTTGATCTTCACGCTCACCTTCGTAGGAAGCTCCTCTGCCGTTTTTGCAGGATCCCAGTCGGCGGGCAGCTCGGTCTGCTCACCGTCCTGTCGTAGCTTCTGCTTGAAGTAACCCTTCCGGCTCACCAGAGAGACTGCGACCAAGGGAACATTAAGGTCGGCTGCGGACCGGACCGTATCTCCGGCCAAGACTCCCAACCCCCCGGAGTAGGTCGGGATGTCCCCCCTCAGGGCAATCTCCATCGAGAAGTAGGCGATCCCAGCCCTGTTCCTATCGAATCGGTTAACAAGGGTCATCAGATCACCGTTCTCAAGGGGTTAAGGATGCCGCCATCATTAATAATGGGATCGATAGATCCATTAATGTTGCCGATCAGTCGCAGCATATTCAAGACTGTCCGCGAGAAGTTCTCTTGGCAGCTCAGAGGTACTTCTTCAGGAGTGCCTCAAAGTTGTCTTCGCTCGTGGCACCTACAAGCCGCTCTAGTTCCTTTCCTCCTTTGAAGAAGACGAACGTTGGAATGCCGTATATCCCCAGCCTACCTGGCACAATAGGGTTCTCGTCAACGTTCATCCTTCCGAAGACTGCCTTTCCGGCGTATTTTTTCGCTATCTTCTCGAAGATCGGCAGCATATACATACACGGCCCACACCAGCTGGCCCAAAAGTCTACAACGACAAGGGCAGCCGTATTGTTGATTATGTTGTCGAAATTGCCATCAGTTATGGTTATCTCTGCCTCCCTAGCCAATTTCTCTCCCCCTTTTTTTGACATGATCTCCTGCAGCTTCCTCTCTTTTATCCTTCTGAGCTCACTGTCCCAGTCGAAAGCCATGAGACCACTTAACCATCTCACCTCAAGACGATATATTTACTTTTTGGGTTTCGTAAGTTTGTGCTCCTTGGCTTAGAGCCTCTTTATTACATCTGACTTCAAATCGATGCATCCTATCAGAGCGAGCAAAACCCTGATGTCGCTGGTATTTATTACCGCAGGTGCCTTCTCGTGGACTACCAGCTTTGCCTTGAATCCCACACCAAGACCTACTCTCTCGATCATGAAAAGGTCATTAGCCCCGTCTCCTACGGCTACGCAGCTCTCCAACCCAACACCCAAGTCTTGAGCGATCTTGCGTATGGCGTTCAACTTGGCTTCAGGACCAGTCACATCACCCTCGACCTCCCCCGTGAGGTATCCCTCCCTGCTCAACAATTTATTGCTGAAGACGTAATCTGCGCCAATCATCTTCCCGACATGATCTGCCACGAAGTCGAATCCACCGGTGACAATGCCCACCACGAAGCCGCAAGACTTGAGGTGGCGGATGAGATCCACAACGCCAGGTAGCACCACAATCGAGTTCTTGATCTCCTCGAGCTTTGATACAGGCAGTCCGCGGAGGAGGCGAACCCTCTCCTTAAGAGCATTTGCGAACTCAATCTTCCCCTCCATCGCGAGCTTAGTGATCCTCTTGACCTCGTCGCCAACGCCTGCTGCCTTAGCGAGCTCTTCGATGACCTCCTGGTCTATAAGCGTCCCGTCCAGGTCGAAGACGATTATTCTCTTCCCGCACTTATAGCTCTCGCAGCTCTCGGCTGCCACCGCAAGACCTATGCCATCGCAGCTCCTCTTCAATATGTTGATCAGCTCACCGTTCCCAATCGTGGAATGAGCTGTGTCCACTACCATTATCATCGCGAAAAGATCGTTGAATATCGTGGCTGCCCTTGTCTTTAATATGTTGGCGTGGAATCGAGCCAAGACGCCGGAGACCGCAGCAACTATGCCTGGTCTGTCCTTGCCTACTACGGTGATCACGATCCTATTTTGCGCCAGCGTAATAGAAGGTCACCTCAAGACCGAGCTCGTTGCACCTGTAGGAGAGCTTTTTACGGAGGCTCTCGAGGGAGCCTGTATCCTTAATATTGACGAGTAATGTAAGGACGAAGATCCCCTTCATGACGACTTGGTCCATCTCCTCGATGTTGTGCTCGAAGTCGGCTATAACGGAGGTGATCTCAGAGATGAGCCCGGGTCTGTCAGGACCGACTACGATTATGACCAGGTATCTCTGATTCATGCTGCACACCAAACGCGATACGTGTTGAATGCATAGAAAATCTATTTAACTTTTTGCGGCATATCCATCTGAGACCGCATAAAAGCAATGTAAGGGATGAGGAGGGGAAGATTTGTCCGATGGACTTCTGATGAGGCTCAAGGGCTCGGTAGTTAGCGGGGACGGAAGAGCTGCATTGGAGCTGACCAAAGAGCTGTTGAAGATGGGGGAAGATCCTGTAAAAGTTGCCGATAGCGTATCAGAAGGGTTGAAGGAGGTAGGAGACCTTTTCGAGGCCCAAGAGCTCTTCCTCCCGGAGGTGATGAGGTCAGCAAACGTAGCTAAGACCGTGCTGAACTTAGTCGTCCCCATAATACAGGGCAAAGGGAGCGGCACGGGCAAAAGCGAGGGGAGAATAGCAATAGGCTCGCTCGGTCCCCACGATATTGGTAAGACGCTGGTCGCCACGATGCTTATTTCCGAGGGATTTCAGGTCGAGGACTTGGGAACGATGCTCACCCCTGAGAAGGTGCTGAACTCAGTTCATGACATCAAGATTTTGGGGCTGTCGGTACTGCTCACTTCTGATGTTCGGAGGGCAGGAGAGATCATAAAGAGGGCGAAGGCAGCCAACCCCTCGCTGAAGGTAATGGTCGGTGGGACGGCTGTGAATGAGAAGACTGCAAGGGAGATCGGAGCGGAGGCGTACGGAAAGGACGCGAAGGAGGCGGTCAAGATAGCAAGGGATCTGCTGGGGGAGAGAGGGTGAGGGTGAGAACCACTGTGATCGGCAGTCACCCAGTCGTAGGATCTGGGCAGGTCGCGATCGAGTGCGCCGTCATGGACCAGGTCAAGGCTGGAATAGAGATACTAAGCGATGGACAGACAAGGAAGGACATGGTCACGTACTTTGCAGACCACATACCAGGTTTCACAGTGGAGGAAGGGAAGGCCATGATTACGGGGAGGATCACACCGCCTGAGAGCAGCCCCATTCTCCAAGACCTCCTATATGCGAAGCGGATCGCCCCTTCGACTTGCGAGGTCAAAGCGATAGTAACCGGACCTGTGACGATGGCATTCTTTTCCGAGCTCACTCCGACTGCACCTTACAGCGGGTTTAGGGATGAAAGGCTCTACAGGGACCTAGCCGAGGCACTTTCCGTTGAGTGCGAGATCCTGAATAGGGCTGGGTTTAGAACGCTTCAGTTGGATGAGCCAAGTTTTTCGATAGGGGCTCCAATGAGCCTTGCGAAGGAGGCTCTAAACATAGTCACAAGCGGTATCAAGGGAACAAAGGCGCTGCATGTCTGCGGAAACCTGAAGAGGGCTTTCCAAGAGATCGTTGGAATAGAATGCATAGATATCCTCAGCCTAGCCTTTAAAGACAACCCCAGCAACTTCGACAATGTAAACAGGAAGGCGCTTGAGGACCACGGAAAGAAGCTGGGGGCAGGATGTGTCAGCACGATGGAGAACAGGACAGAGGGTAAAGAGGAGATCAAGGAGTTGTTGAGAAAGATAATAGACGCTTATGAGCTTGACAACCTGGCTTGGGTACATCCGGACTGTGGGCTTAGGGCGTTCGACCGTGATGTGGCTGTAGAAAAATTGAAAGAAATGGTGAAGGCTATCAGAGAATTGGAGGTCGAAGTGGCATGAATGCCCCTCCCTACGAAGTTGGCGGAGTCAAGTTCGGAGTTGCAGGTAAGCCTGTCCTAATAGGTAGCCTATTCTATCGCGGTGACAAAAAGGTCTTGAACCACAACAGCGGCGAGGTCGACATTGAGAGGG
>JASFYL010000048.1 GCA_030055575.1 Thermoproteota archaeon
ACCGGGGAGCGGAACCCCCTAGGGTGGACGCCCCCTGACTTCAACGACGGCTACTGGGATGCATATGCGGTGAACGCCGTGATCCAGAGCGTCAAGTACTCCCCGCTCTACCCGGACTCGGGGGAGGAGGTTGCGGTCACAGCCCGGCTTTCGCTGGACAGCAGCATGGTCGATAAGGTGACCTTGAGGTACTCAGTGGACAGGGGGGAGTACCGCTCGGTGGAGATGGTTAGGGCTGGTTCAGGGGCTGGGCTGGGCTCAGTCTATAGGGGGGTCATACCGGGGCAGCCCGCCGGAACTGTGGTGGATTTCCAAGTCTCGGTGCTGGAAAAGGGCGGGGATGCCTCAGAGTCGGGGGTCTTATCGTACAAGGTTGAGAAGGGGGGAGGTGGAGGGGGCTGGGATCTAGAGATACCTGGCTTCCCGTTCGAGTCGATCGTAGCCGGGTTAGCCTTGGGGGCCGCGCTGCTCTACTACCTCTCGAGGAGGAAAGTGGCGATAAGATCGCCAGGATCGGGCGCGGGGCAGCTTTAAGCCGCCGCTCCTGCAGCTCAAGCCTACTTTTTCTCTGACTGCCAGCAAATTCATCGCTGCGATCCTTCGTGGGGTATTTTTCCCTGCATCAAGCGTCCCGTCTTCTTCTGGAGACTCATCTCGCGCCCCCCGCTCGATGTCAACTCCTAAGAGCTATAACTGCAACGGTTGCAAGATAGCAAATTTGTTGCGTTCGGGGTCCAGCGCAATCGCACCAGCCCATCCTGGGCGCCTCAGTTTTGGGGACGATGATTCTCCCGCCTATGCTCAATTTTCTTCACATATTCGTCGAAGGACTCGGATGTAGTTGACCTGATTGTTGTCAGGATCTGCTTCTTCATCAGGCATCCTTTCACGCTTGGTCTCAAGGGCATACCCTTCTCGTCCACAGGGACTGTGCACGTCCTGCAGTATCCAACTTCGCCTGGCACCCCCTCTATCTTCCAACCGAAGAGCAGTCTGTAAAACTTGAGCCTCTCAAAATCGTCTGCAGAGATTTAAGCGAGTAACCGTTTGGTCAGTCATTAATTCGTTCATTAATTCATGTTTCCCGCAACGGCACATATCTACTCGCATCAATAAAATGCTGCTGGAAATGTTAACTTGAGCGATTATGCGTGAACCCTTATAGCATCCCGCGCAACGCAAGAGGCTGCTGTTCCGAGCGAAAATGCGAGGGAAATTTGCTGCGCTGCGATCGCAAATTGAGTTCGTTTTCGGCAGGGCTCAAATCGGTAGCGCCATCGGTGAGTCGATAGTCAGCCTGGGGTAGTTTTGGGAATCCCTTCCTTTGTCTTATGACCGAATTAGGATCGTTGGCGGTCCACATGTGCTGCCGAATGATCGAACCGGGCGTGGCTGGAGCATTCGTAGGCAGTTGGTGCGTATATCCGGAGAGGATCAAACAGGCTCTTTCCGGGTGAAATCCGGATCCTCCGAGAGCTTCCCTGCCATGCGGCTGATTCTTTAATGTGCCAGTTTGAGGCTGGGATAAATATACTGGAAAGTAATTAGGTGCGTGAGGAAACTTGCCGCTGACTCCTTTTCACTATGCCTTGGCGTACCTCTTCCACAAGCTAGGTTGAGAGTGCCTCGGTTCTAGTCCACGCGCTGCTGTCTGTCCTTTTCTTGGTGCTGTTTTTCGAAAAACGTGAGGGCTTTTGGGAGAGGATGCTCGTCGGGTAGGCTCTCGTAGCGGCGGCTACGCGCTACGATGCCTCCCTCGCTTTTGCCATTCCGCACTACTGCCTTTCGACACCTCGCTGGAAGAGGCGTGCCAAGAATCCCCCGAACTCCGGCATCAGGCGATCCGTAACAAGGACGAGAAAGGCGACCCCGGAGACCCCGAGGAGCAGGCTAAGGGGATAGTGAGCCAGGCTCCAGGGGAGGATCCCGTTGCGGAGGAGCCAGAACTCGAGGGCTATCCTTGCCAGGTTCGCGACGTAGACGAGCGCCACAACCAATAAAATTGTGAGCCCTTTCCTCCGCCAGGGGGCGCCTGGGATCGGGAGGAGGAGCCCCAGGAATACTGCCATCGCCTGGATCCCGGTGCAGTCCTTCACGATCCTAACCCCAGAGAGGAGCACTGCTTGCCCATCCACTGTGACGCTAGCATCCGTCCCGAGTAAGGAGAGGAGGGTAGCAGCGTGGTCCGCGGTCGCCTTTTCTAGGAAGAAGTAATTAGGGAGGTAGTAGACACTCAGGACTATAGCCGTTGCAGCAGCCAAGTAGAGGGTGGCAGTCCGGGTGCCTGTATTGTTGGCTTGGGGGATCGTCCTGCTTGGCATCTTGTCCCTATGTATTGGGGCGGTTCTATATCTGTTTGATCTCGAGGGGACAGCCCAGCTCTTGGTGCTAGTGGGGACCGTGCTTCTAGTCATTGGCGGCGCGTTGGCGAGAAACCAGAACCCTCGGACGTAGCTACTTCCGCTTCTGGTCCTTGGGCAGCCCCCCGGAAGCTCCATAGCGGGAGGCTAAGTCAGGCAAGAGGAAAGAATGCAAGTTTCGAAAGCAGGAGGAGGCAACTGGCGTTAAAAGCATCCTGCTTGGTGCCCAATATCCGGCTCGAGGCTCCGTTCAGGTTCCTAGAGCTGCATGGGGCTGCAGTCAACGCTGGGGACCATCCCAAGCTGCCACGCGAGCTCGGTTCCCTGCCGCACTTCCGAAGATTTAGCGGCTTCATGAATAATCATACATTAAAATTTTATAACATAGTTTTACGGCTCACCTTTTTATATGACTATACCGTCTTAATAAAATAGGAGATAATTATGGTAGATATCGTCCAAGTCTTTGTGAACATGTTCGAAGATATCATTTACGCTCTTCCGGGGATAATCGCCGCGATTATCATAATAGCGATAGGTTACTTCGCCGGGTCCATGGTGGGCAGGGCTGTCAACAAGCTCGTGGAGAAGCTTGGCATAGAGAAGGCCTTCGACCAGAGCATGGTCGGCAAGGCGTTCAGGGCCTCGAACATTGACCTATCCGACCTGATCGGTGGCGTAGTCAAGGCGTTCATCATAATCCTTTCGATAATTCTAGCGGTCGAAGTGCTTGAGATACCGGGCATATTCGGGGAGTATATGACGACGATAGCTGGGTACCTGCCTCGCTTGCTTGCGGGCATCCTGATCATAATCTTTGGAGCAGTATTCGTTGACTTCCTCTCTTCGTTCATCGGCAAGATGATTAGGCCGCTCTTCCCCGAGGACAAGACCGAGATAGCAGACATGCTGAGGAACCTCCTCTTCGTGGGCCTCATCGCATTCATACTCCTGCTGGCGCTAGAGACGCTGCTGCTCGCAGGGGAGACCGTCTACCCGCTGATACTCGGATTCGTGATAATCGCTGTCGGAATCTCGCTCACAGACGGGCTCGTCAAGTCGATACTCGACGACCATGCTGAGTTCAAGGCCGTTGCTGGGTACGCCAAGTTCGTCCTCTATGCGATCTTCCTGATAATCGGTGCAGGTGCAATCTTCGCTATATATCCGGGCGTTACCACAATCGTGGCTAATGTCTCGTGGGCGTTTGCGATAGCCTTCGCGATCATGTTGCTGCCGATAGCCTATGCCATGGCGAAGAGGATGTCCAAAGAGACCGAGTGAGCCCTCTCTGACAATCCCTCTTTTTTCTTCATTTCTTCTACTTGACCTTTTACCATGATTTTCAAGAACACAACCCGCGATTAGGACGGAGGTGCTGGAGTCGTGCCTTCACCCAAGTGCTCTTTCAGCGCCATTCCTCTACCCTTAAATAAAGTCATAACCACCCAAGAGATCAGAAGCTGAGCTTTGGTTGCGGGACACATCGGCGGCAACTCAATACTGTCGGCTCTGATGATCTAGGAGCTCATGCAGGTCAGGCATTTCCGCAATATTGAGCTGTTCCCACATTGGTTTCCTTGCCTTCATCCGGCGCCCTCACTCAGTGGGCTCTTTCCCCCGGATTGTCGTAGATGGGTATCCGCTTCCCTGAACTTGGTACTCATCCCAAAATGGACTAAAGCCTGCTTGTGAGCCTTTCTGCTTACTTAGGCTTCAGTGTTTGGAAGCGTCTTTTATGCCCTGCAACTCTCCACAGGGGCTCTGCCTTGACTTATTGATGCCCGCGGCATGTTCTACTTTTATGCATGCAACATAAAAGATCAATACCGCTTATCCCGTCTATGCTTTCTAATTCCGTCTGAGCTTGGTGTTGCTACATCCATCACATCGATCCCATTCAAGTCCAGACAGAAGTCGTAGAAGGGATCAGACCAATACCGCATGAACCTGTAAGTTTTCCTGTCCATGGCTGGTGACCTCCATATTTTTGAACTTGGTTACAATAATTATTATGATAATTTAAACATATATGTTTACTGTTAAAGGCGAATTGCGATACGAAAAGTTTACTTCGAATTGACCAAAGCAAGACTCTAGCCCGTCTGCTTTTAGTCTGTGTCTGCATCAGGATCAGATCTAGTGTTGATTTGACCTGCCGCGCACTCCTCTGCACCACTAGAGCCCGCCTTACGGTGATGCATTTATGCCTTTTATATATGATTCTATTGTTGTTTAGTTATAATGCGTAAATCATATTATTGATGATTTGATATTGATGATATTGTGCAGATTCCATATTGAGGTTGGCATGGATTGGCTAAAATCGAGGCTGGTTTGGTTGACAGAATTTTGAATACTCCCACCCTTTTATCAGATGATCAGATCGAAGCGGTCTTGTCCAAGTCAAAATATACTCGAGTAATCGCTGGAGCTGGTGCCGGCAAGACCGAGACCTTGACGAGGCGGATCGTTTATCTCATTGCGGTTGAAGGCGTAAATCCTTCCGAGATCGTCGCGTTCACCTTCACAGAGAAGGCTGCACGGAGGATGAAGAGCCGGATATACCAGCGCGTTGGCGAGATTTGCGGCGGCGCAGCGACGGCTAACCTTGGAGAGATGTATGTGGGGACTATCCATGCATATGCGAAGAGGATCTTGGAGGACCACTTCGGGTTTGGCAACTACGAGGTCTTGGACGAGAACCAAGAGGTTGCTTTCCTGATGCGGCACGGTTGGAGCAAGGGTATCCAAAACCTGGGGGGTCCATACTCGGAGTGTTGCCGGGCTTTTCTGCGTACTGTCAACATGGCATGGGATGAGATGCTCGATAGGGAGCAGCTTGAGGAGCGGGCGCCTGGCTTCTTTAGGAAGTTGGAGTGGTATGAAGGGCTCCTCCAGAAACACAGGTTGCTGACTTTCGGCAGCATAGTCTATGAGGCTGCGTCTAGGCTGCGGGAGGCGCCGGATAAGCTCGGCAGTGTCAAGCATCTGCTTGTCGATGAATATCAGGATATCAACCGGGCACAAGCCAGCTTAATTGAATGTATCGGAAGGTATGCGAGCGTGTTCGCCGTGGGGGATCCCCGGCAGAGCATTTACCAGTGGCGCGGTTCTGATGAGAGGTTCTTTTTTGAGTTTCCGGAGAAGTTCCCTGGCGCAAAGTTGGTGAGCATTAGTGAGAACAGGCGGAGCGGTAAGCGCATTGTTTGGAGCGCCAACAGGTTTGCAGGCACTTTCACCAGAGTGCGCTATGAAGCGATGAATGCCGTCCGTAAGGAGGATGGTTTTGTTGCAGTTGCGAGTAGCGAGACCCCGGAGGATGAGGCAAAGTGGATCGTTGATCAGATCGAGGGTCTTATGAAGGAAAATGAGGAGTTGCGGTATTCGGACTTCGGGATTTTGACGAGGAGCGTCAGCCACTCCGCTGGGCCGCTAATAGAAGAGCTGAAGAGGCGCCGGATCCCGTACATAGTTGGCGGCAAGGTCGGGCTTTTCAAAAGGGACGAGACTCTGGCTGTTGGCATGATATTCTCCTGGTTCTGGGACGATGGCTTTTGGATCCATGATGCGCGTAACTGGCGCGTTAAAATTACTGGAGATGATTTATTGGCTGCGGCTTTGGATCATTGGGACGCGGCACACGCCCATGGTCATCCCCGCGATGCCGAGGAGAAGCTCAGGGCAATTAAGGAGGATTTGAATTCAGCGGAGCCTTCCTACAGCAATTTCACCGAGGTCTACTATGACGTTTTGAATGCTTTGGGATACCGCAGCCTGGACTATGCAGACCGGGATGACGCTGCCGTTATGGCTAACCTGGGCAGGTTCAACAACCTCCTGACGGATTTCGAGTCTGCTAACCGTTTCGGGGGAAGAGGTTCTAACTGGAAGCGGGACTTGAAGGGCCTATGCTGGTTTATGAACACCTATGCGATTTCTGCTTACGATGAGCAGCCTTCAGACGACATCCGCGGGGTCGACGCAGTCCAGGTCATGACGGTCCATCAGGCTAAGGGGTTGGAATGGCCTATTGTTTTTCTATTTGCTACTGTGGACGGTCTTTTTCCTTCAGGCATGGTAGGGCGTGAGCAGAACTGGTGTGGTGTGCCGAGGGATCTCTTCGATGCCGCCCGGTACGAGGGTGGCGAGGAGGACGAGCGGAGGCTGTTCTACGTGGCACTCACTAGGGCGAGGGACGCCTTGATTATCAGCCATTATGAGGGATCCAAACGGGGCGCTTCGCGAAGCCCTTTTATCGGAGAGCTGGACACCAGTAATGTTGTCTGGCTAAGCGGCGGCGCTGCTATCCCACAAATCGCCGTCAGACCAGGGGGCGCAAATGAGGAGATCCAGACCTTTTCTTCAGGCGAGATCGTTACGTTTGGAATCTGTCCGCACATGTATTTGCTTAGGGAGCTTTGGGGCTATCAGCCTGGGATAGCCCCCGCAATCGGGTACGGCAAAGGCATGCACCATTGCCTGAAGCTGGCGAGCGGGCTCGTGAAAGAGGGGCAGGATCCGGTCAATGCGGTGGCTGCTAGCGTCGATCAGGGGTTCCACATGCCGTTCGTGGGGGGTCTCGCGCTCGAGCGTTTTAGGGAAAATGCGAAGGAGCGTTTGGCGGTCTTCGCAAAGAGATATGGCGACGATCTGAGGCGCACTGAGGAGGTCGAATATCGGCTGGAGTTTCCCATCAATGATGCCGGAGTCACAAGCGCAACAATCATGGGCAAGGTGGACGTTGTCCTGAGAGAGGAGGATGGATTGGAAGTCAGGGAGTACAAAAGTTCGGAGGAGGCTAGGACTTTTGAGGAGGTATCCGCTCAGATCCGGCTATATGCCGCAGGCTTGAAGGAGATGGGTCGGAACATCTCTAGGGCTTCCGTGGTTTATCTCGACGATGCGGATGTTAAGCCCGTCGATATCTCTGGGCATCGCTTGGCGGAAGCTAAGAAAACTGCTCAAAAGGTTATCAGAAAGATCGCCAGGCGAGAGTTCGAGCCCACACCAGGCGAGAGTTGTAGACGGTGCGACCAGTCGAAAATATGCAGGTGGAGGAGATAGAGCTTGATTAGTGAGGGTGGAGCTGGGTCGCTTTTCGAGGGGGCTTCGATAGAGTCTGCTAGATCTGCGGCTTTGTCCCCAAGGGTATCTGCTGAAACAGCAACCACAGTCCTTTGAATGAATTAGGATAGGATTGAACCAGTGCAGTACTGGGCTCTGGCATCCGTGCCTAGCATCCTGCCCATCCTTGAAGTTCTCAATAGGAGGGCATGTGCTAGTAGCTGTGAGCCCATGGGAGTGCTTACGGGCAGTTACTTGGGGTCAAATTTCTACTAACGCAGAACATGCGTCCGTCCGTATGTGCCCTGTCCGTTTGTCGTAGGCTTCGGGGGTCATCTCCAGATAAATACGCGCGGATGAGTTTCATTGTTGTACTCTTTGACTGGAAACTCTTTAATCTTACTTTTTGGTAATATCGACTGGTGAGAACTTTGCAGGAATCAGTCACGGTCTCCACGAAGATCCCTAGGCAGCTTAAGGAGAAGCTCCAGAAGTTCAAGATCGAGCAATCCAAAATCATGCGAAAGGCCCTCGAGGACGAGGTGAAGAGAAGGGAGCTCGAAGAGCTCAAGGAAGAGATCGGCAGGATAAAGCCCGTGCTCGAAAAGGTGAGCATGGAAGAGGTAGTCAAAAGCATACGAGAGGACAGAGATGAGCGATGAAGTCCCTCTTTGACTCTTCTGCCATATTCAGGGCCATCAAGGAAAGCAGGATCGAGCTTCTGGCGGGGAACTTCACGCTGGAACTCGCTAGGTATGAGCTGGGCAACATAGTCTGGAAGCAATGCGCCCTGAAAGGAAAGGTATCTGAGCAAGAGGCGAGAGCTTTAGTTAAGACAATCGGGCACACTTTGTGCACAATGGAAGTGATGTCGACTGCAGGCAACGAAGAGGCGATATTGAATGCTGCAATTGAACTGAAAGTCACTTTTTACGACGCCTCTTATGCTTTTTTTGCCAAAGCCAAGGGGCTTCGACTAATAACTGAAGACGCTCGACTGATCAAAAAGATGGCGCCCGCAATGGATGTTTCCACACTGGATGGCATCGCGTGAACTGTCCTATGTAAGATTTTAGGACAACTCGCGGCTCATCCAGCGTCGCACGAAAGCCGTTTTAATATCCATGTTGAGGCAGGTAGCACCTCTAGGCAGCCCAAAAGTCATGCGGGGATCGCCCGACGCGGCTTAGGGAGAAGAGGCTGCTGTTGTGCTAGACGTGCGTCTGTAGGTTTAGTGGTCTCCAAACATTTATCTTCAGTAGCAACCGAAGCGGTGCCTTCAGTTAGCTTGCTTGAATTTGACCCAACCATAATTATGGTTCGCGGATTCCAAATTCACAAATTTGCCCGAGAAAATGGTGGGGGATGGGCATTGAGCCAACAAACCAATTCGGGAATAGGGATTAAGAAGCCTAGAAAAGCAGGCGAGCGACGCACGAGCCTGAGGTCGACTCAGGGGGCAAGTTGTGTCACTCCAGCCCTCAGCGCGGGAGTCCTCCATGCGGGCAAAGACCTCGTGGATGAAGGGGACAAAGCCACCTATTGCGAAGCTGA
>JASFYL010000049.1 GCA_030055575.1 Thermoproteota archaeon
AGAGCAGCAAGGAAGATGACCCGGAGACGAAGAACTTGAGGTTCGGGTAGAGGTCGTAGAATTGCTTCACCGCGGCTGCCCAACCGCCTGCGTACTGGATCTCGTCGAGGAAAACGTATATCCTGCCAGCTTCCTCGAGTGGCTTCTTCAGAACCTCCTTCTCGTAGTGCTCCAGCACTTCCCTCGGTCCAGATTCTGCATCCTCGAATGAGAAGTATAGCAGCCTCTTGGGGTCCTCAGTCTCCAGTAGGCTCTCGATTACCTGGTACATTAGCGTGGTCTTTCCTGTCCTCCTCAGACCGGCTACGATCAGGATCTGTCTTTCGCTAGCAGCGCTGAGCATCCTTGCAAATGCGTACCTCTTGAACCGGGGCGCGAGCTCTCTCCTTACCTTCCCCGTGAACCACCACTCGTTGAACCTCTCTAGCCTGCTTATCATAACATTGGTATACTATGATTTACCAATATTTAGATTTTTAGCACATCATGGTGTGCTCATCAAAAATCCTGTGGAGCCGAATGTCCTCTTGCGGAACAGATTAATGCTTGCCTCACTTCACTCTTCTCATTATCCTTCTCAAAGGTGAGTTTTCTTGTGCCCCGTTCCCATGGCAGTGCATGTAAGGTTCGTCAAGTCCGACCTATGTGTTCCGCGTAATTGCCCTAGTCCTCTACGGGTGACCATTGCATGTCATAGGTACAACCATCATCCATCAATAGTCATCCCTATTCCCAAAAGAGTCGTCATCCCGCAGTCCCGCCGGCAGAAGTAGCTAACGTTTCTTGGGTGCCCCTGCATCTTCCATCCAAACCGTTTCGATCCCGCTCACCCTCCTGAACTGGGTGTCTTCGGTAGCTGTCCGCGTAATCTTGTTCAGGATCATAGCTGCAACATGGAGAGCATTTGAGGGGTTCATCGCATGTTTCTGGACTGCCTCCGCAGCTTCGTATTCCGCCTTGCCAAGGGACAACACCTCCGCGTGCTCCAAAACAACGGACTCTGAATTTGGCGGTTATCTCGTATGGGAGATTGTACTTTTTCCTTGAGATGGACAGGACTTACTTCGTCTAGGACCAATGCGTCCGTGAACACCCTGTCATCCATGACGAGCCTCTCGTAAAAGCCTTCGTATCTTTTCCTCAATTCGGACTCTGACGGCGTTGAGGTAGATCAGCAGGTTGGCATCTGCGAATGTTCTCAAGACGAAAACTCCTCTTCCAAATGCACTCCGGAGAGCTCCCCAGGTTTCGGTTCCCTGGCTCCTTCGAGCCGGGATATCCTATCGGCATGATCTCCCAATGCTGACCGCAGCCTCTCTGGATCCGATCTCCTTAGGGGCTTGAGCGTGATCTCGTCCCCAACCTCCAAAAGCACTTCGTCGCCCTCGCGTATGCCAGCAATCTCCCTCACAGCCTTGGGGATGATTATGTAGCCCTTCTTCCCGACCTTAAGCTTCAGCTCCAAACCATTCCGCCTAAAGCAAAACTAGTCAAACTAGTATTAAATCGCGGCGTATGTGCCAGCACAGGACAATCCGTCCTATTTGGACTCTGGTCTTGATGAGTCCTCCAGATCGAGCGCGTCTCATGACGGCTCGGAAAAATGGTTTAACCAACCCCTGACTTGAAGGGGCGGGCGCGGAGACGCCACCTCCTGCCCTGTGGCTTCGAACCTAGGTCCACAGCCTATAGCCTTTTCGGAGGCTGCCCCAAGATTGCCCCCGGCTGCTCCAACTCGTTTTTTCTCCCGAACTCTAACTGTCGGCTCTCATTCCCGGTAAGGGCTATCGGGAGCGTGTACCGGTTTGGTTCCAGCCCTATATTCAGGGCAACAGCCCTGCCCGCGTCAGGATCCACTTCTGCAGGCTCTCGGAGTAGGCAACCACCAGACCGAGGGTGAACAGAGCCACTGCCAGGTAGAACGCCGGGTCCGGCACGACTGCCATCCGCGCCCCGATCAGCGGCTCCGGGTCTGAGCCGCCGAGGAAGACCCAGTGGCGGAGCCCGATCTGGGGCAGCAGGGCGTAGAGGGGGAGGTCGAGCATCCCGAAGACGCCCGCGGCTTTGAGCGCGGTGCGCAGCTTGCCTTTGATACCAGTCCACAGGAGCGCAGGGGCGAAGGCCCACGAGGCCACGCTTGTCGAGACCGAACCCCCGAGCAACATCGTGCCGTAAGCAACCGAGCCGTAGGGCAGCCCTTCTACCATCGTGATCCCCAGGTCGAACTCTGGGGTGAGTGCAAAATCGGGATATAACTCGAAAAATGCGACCTTTATGTATGCGAGCGAGCCTCCAGCCGCAATCCCCCACAGCGCATGGCCAAGCTCGTGGACGAAGCACATGAGAAGCCCAGCGGAGAGGAGGATGACTGCCGAAAGCAACAGCGACCTACAGCTCCTACCCGTTCTCGGGAGAGCGAACCTCCGGGCGAAGAAGAGAGCTGCCACCGCCGTTGTAATGCCCCAAAACAAAGCATCCAAGGCTAAGTTTGCCGGAATGTACTGGTTCGGCCCGTTAATGTCGGTCACGATCCAGGGAAGGGGGTACCCGTAGTGCTTCAACTCAGGCAGCCCCACACCGGGCTCATTGCGGATGCTGCCGGTGGCAAGGGCGCCTAAGAAGCCGAGCGCAGATGCCACAAGCAGCAGTTTAGTCGCTCCCGGTTTGAGCAACTGGCACGTCCCGGTTGACTAGACGATTGAGCGATTAATAACCCTACACTTCAGAACGCCCCACTTTGCGCCAGCCTGCATTTTAGCGCCCTCCTTTTACGCATCTTTGCTTTCTAAGCAGCTCCAAACTCCTTCCGGTGCGCCAGAAGCATTCGTACGATTTGGATCTGCCCGCGTTAATCCACGGGCTGTCCCAGCTTGGTCCAACGCGACCTCCGAAGACGAAAAGCCGCTTCTCCGGGGGCAGGGAGTCGCCTAAGTTCACGTGAAAAAGATCCGAAGCAACGTAGCTAGGTCAGAGGTAGAGAAGCGTATAGTTCCATTCGGCCAAACTTGGTTGGGGAGGGGAACGCGACTGGTGGTGGATTTTGGAGAGGGGAAGGCTGGAAAACCAGAAAGGATAACGGAAGGATTTAGTTGAGTATGGCAGCTAGCTGCCTTTGGGACACGCCGTATGAAATGGAAGCCGGTCCCATTTCCGCTTTTAGGCGAGCTGGGGAAGGGATGCTCTCGAAGAAAGGTGCAATTGACCCAGCGCTATACAACGATTGCCTCGAGCTGCTCTCCCTCAAACCCCACCCGAAATGCCACTGCCGGGCTCGATATCGGTTGCCGACTCGTGCGGGCGTATCTGCCGCTCGAGCTCCTCGTATGTGGATAGCTCAGTCCTGTTAATAGCTCAGTGATTGGGTGTATGGTGTTGCAGAGTGTCCTCCATGCCAACCGAGAGGTAACTGGGTGGACCGAGGATCGCAACCGGCTCTCGGAGGAGAAGACTGCCTGCTGGGGGATTTCTTGGACAAGGATAGGCTGCCACCGACGCCTGAGAGAAGTCAGTCGATTTGCGCCTCTCGATCTTCCCGGGTAAACTCCGAGCCTCGCTGGGATATCCGAACGTGAGCCTTCCCACAGATCCGGCTGTTCCGAGAAGCATAAATGAATCTGCCGTTAATATTTCTTGAGTGGTTCACCCCTCCTTGAGTGCCCTTCCTCTGAGGAGGAACGCGGGTCTTACAGTTGGGTCTAGTGACATTGGTCTTCCAAATGGGGGACTCCGCTTTTTGTATAAATTTTTCTTAGTCTATTTCAAAATAGGCTGATTTCCTGCTCTTCTGTGAAAGGCTTATTATAGATGGTTATGTGGTAATTATGTGGTGGCTATAATGGGTGAAGACGAAGTCACTACCATACAGCTCAAGAAAT
Organism: Thermoproteota archaeon; assembly: GCA_030055575.1. Classification (GTDB taxonomy): domain Archaea; phylum Thermoproteota; class Methanomethylicia; order Methanomethylicales; family Methanomethylicaceae; genus Methanosuratincola. The sequence continues at coordinate 3,876 of JASFYL010000049.1, forward strand.
CCGTAGTTAAAGAGCTCAAGAGCCTCAAGAGATACCCCAGAGAAACCTACAATGAGACTATTTCCAACTTGATAAGGCTGGCAAAAGAGCCCAGACCCAAAACACAATACGACGAGTTCCTTCACAAGGTTCAGCGGAATAAGATGCGTGAGCTGTGGGATAACGCTGAGGATGAGGCTTGGGAGCATGCTTAGTGCTGGAGATGTCATACTTGCTTACGTGCAGTTTACGGATACTGCGGAGGTGAAGATTAGGCCTGCGGTGGTTTTGTTCGAGAAGCTGGGAAATGTTGTCGTTGCTGGCATAACAAGCAATCTTAAGATGCATGGAATCCCTCTAACCAAGAGCGAGGGAGCAATCAAAGACAGCATCATAAAGCTGAATTACATTTTCACAATCTCAGCTGAAATGGTCTACAAGGTTTTGTTTCACTTAGGAAAAGAGAAAAAGCAGCTTATTTCCGACGAATTGTGCAAGAGGCTTGAACGCCTCAAAGCATAACTTTACTGTATTCTTTTCGAAAAACAGGCAGGCGCTTGACAGCCGTATCGGAACGCAGGTTGCCCGGGGATCGAGTTATCAGATCTCCGTTTTTGGGAATGTGCCAATACGAGCTTTCATTCTTAGCCCAAGGTAGCCAGAACTTTTTGCGTCCTTGTATCCTCAAGTTCTCTTAGCTTTAAGCATCCTATTTTCTTATGCGTGCGGGAGTTCGAGACTATTGCGTGGTAGGCCTTTAGGTCTGGATATTCGATTTTTGAAAGTTTGTTTGATCGTTTGGGTTTTCGTAGTACCCCCAAGTTTCTGTCACTTTGTTCCGCCCCCAGTCATTTCTGACGATGCTTTGCTCCCTTACTCTCCTGAGCCCCTCCGCAACTTAGGCCCAGCGCAGACGCGAGCCTCCTCAAATCCTCGTCGCTCAGCCACTCCGCCCTCAGGTACTCGCAGATCCTGTCCTCGCCCAATCCCAGCCTCCTCGCCTCCCCGACGGCGTGGCGGTAGGCCTCGATCTCGGTCGGTCTCTCGACGTACCTGTACCTGCTGTCGAAGAGGTCTTTGCCTTCCATGAACTGCCTCACGTGGACGAGCTCGTGTATGACGTCCAGGTAGATGTCGATCTTGTCGCCGGAGTTCAGGTACTTGGGGTTGACGATTAGGTGCCCGTTAAGCGCGTTGACCCCCATGTAGCCGCCTCCCCGAACGAACTCCACCTTAAGGTCTTTAAGCACCTGCCCGGTCTTCTCGCCGAAGATCCTCTGGACAGCCTCGACCCGCTCGAACCCCCTGAAGTATTCCGAGAAGGGGCGCACTGTTACGGGGAAGCCCGGGATCCAGGGGAGACCTAGCCTCTTGGCTAACCGCAAAGCCCCTGACATCAAGAGCTCGCCTGCACCCGTCTTATCTCCCTCCCAAATCCTTGGCGCCCGTCTCGTCTTCCGCCTTTCTCACCGTCTTTCTCTTTCCTGCCTCTCCCTTTCTGCTCCGCACCATTCCATCTTCTTTTTCTTGCTATGAGCCTCCTATTATTCCGCAGCCTCACCCCGGAGCGGCTGGGATCGACATAGTTAATAATCGTCCCCCTCCATAACTGCTTATCTGCATGACAGTGGAGGTTACCTGCCTTGAGGAAGCTCCCGGTCAGCCCGAAGAAGCTGATGATCATAGCAGGGGTAGTCATACTGCTCGTATACCTCTACTTCGTCGGCTTCTGGCAGGTCGTCCAGATCATACTCACCCTGGACCCCAGGATCGCCGCGCTCGCGGTCCTTATCGACCTCCTCTGCATCGTGCTGTTCACGCTCAGCTGGAAGGTCCTGCTGATGCCCCCGGGGATGGGGTTCCTCCGCTGCGTAGAGGTCATCCTCGTCAGCATCTTCGGGGACATGATGATCCCGACCGGATCCGTCTCCGGGGAGCTGCTTAGGATCACGATGACGACCAAGAAGTCGAGGCTGAGCCTGGGCGAGGCTACGGCGAGCGTGATCCTCCACCGCCTCATCCTCGCGATAACCTTCTGCGGGGTGCTCGGCGTGAGCATAGCATTCCTGCTGAGGACCGAGGCGATGCCTGTGAGCGCGTACTACTCCTTCATCGCCTTGGGGGCGTCGATGATCGCGCTCAGCGTCGTCGGCGCTTTCCTCGCCGCAAACTCGAGGAAGTTCGAGAGGCACATCTGCAGTTTCATCAGGAGGACCGCGCCCCTCTTCAGGCGCCTCAAGAGGGACTACGACGAGGGGAGGAGCGTTGAGAGGGCGGTGAGCACGCTCTGCGCCTTCCAGGGGGCCATCAGCGGCTCCAAGAGAGGAAATATCCTCGCCTCAGCAGCCATCGCGACGATCAGGTACTTCCTGGTCGCGCTCATCCCGTACCTGATGTTCTACTCCCTCAACTACCCCATCTCGTACTGGGTAGTGCTCACGGTCTCGATCTTCGTCAGCATGGTGCAGCTGACCCCCATCGGGATCCCAGGGCTGGTCGGGGTGATCGAGGTATCGATGACCGGTTTCTTCATGGGGTTCGGGGTCCCGGCGGACATCGCGGCATCTGTGACGATCCTGTCGAGGCTGGTGATGTTCTGGTTCGAGCTGATGGTGAGCGGGATCACTGCCTCGTATGTCGGCGTGAAGGTAGCCCTTGAGAATGGTAAGAAAGGATCAGAAGTCGTGTGAAGGCGGAAGTGTGGGTGAAATCTTACCTAGCCTTTGGTTTTAAAAACCTCTTGGTTCTCTCCCCTTGATTGGATCAAGCTCTGCCAGGCTGGATCGCGTCTTTCACCTTCCCCAGTCCCGCAGTTTACGTCCGGATCAATTCAATCAACTCATTCCCGCCGCCTTCGTTCCATCCGCACCCTCAGGAAACATTGACGGCGAGAGCCTGCTGACTTCTGATTAGGACCCTTACGATGGTGTTCCGCGTGGGCTAAAATGGTAAGGAGCAACCTTAAAATCCGAGGGGATGATCAATAATCCAAAGTGAGCTGAAGGCGTTCGGCAGATGGCGAGCATAAGGCTGCTTCCCCTGAAGAAGTACCTCTCGACTGCGAGGTACGCCGCAGCGAACTATGCGAAGAAGGACTTCCGCTACCCGTTCTACTGCACCTTCAAGGTTATCCAGCGTTGCGACTCGAGGTGCGAGTTCTGCGATGTCTGGAGGAAGCGGATGCCTGACATGCCGACCGAGAAGGTCCTCAGGATCATCGACAACGTGGCTAACTCGAGCGTCGTCCTGCTGAGCATGGAGGGGGGAGAGCCGCTCCTCCGCAAGGACATCGGGGAGATCCTCGAGTACGTGCGGACTAAGCCGCTGTACCTGCTGTTCACGACGAGCGGGAAGCTGATAGACCGGGTCCCGATGAGGGAGTACGCCAAGTGCATAGACTTCCTCCACATCAGCATCGACGAGGGGCACAGGAATCTCGACCTCTACGAGAGTTTACCCGAGTACGCGACTTGGGGCCCAACAGTATGCGCCCAGATAGTGGTCATGCGGGAGTATCTGAAGGACTTGGAGTGGAAGGTGCAGCAGTGCCACAGGGCCGGCGCAAAGGCTGTAGTGATGCCCGCCTGCCACCTTCCCGGGACCGACAACTACCTCCCGGAGATCGTTGCGTTCAGGGAGGAGGTCCTCCGGCTTAAGAAGAAGTACCCCCAGACCGTGATAACCACCGAGAGGTATCTCAAGACGCTAGACAGGCCGCACAGCTGCAACACTGCCTCGGTGCTGATCGACGCCGACGGGAGGCTCTACTACCCGTGCAACATCAACCCCGTCTGCAGCATTGACGCCTCGGAGGAGCCTATTCTCGACTTCTTGCGCTCGGAGAGGGCTAGGGAGTGCAGGTATAGGATGCGGCTCTGCGGGAGGAACTGCCACTGCTACCTCTATTTCGCGATGGACTCCCGCCTCTCGATCAGGAGTACGGTCTCGGCGCTGAAACCTTACCTGAGCGGGTTCGTCTGATTTGCTGGTATACTTAAGTTGGAACTTGCCGGGATGCGTATGACCTTTTTTTTGCTAGATTGAGGGTGATTGGCTGGAGTGTGGGTTCGTCGTCTTGCGACACATATGGGGACAGGCTTCAGATGGCTATCCCGAGAATAGGCGGTTTTTAACAGGTTAATAAGGCACAAGGACCAATTAGAACTCATGAAGAGTGCTCTGATAGTTTACGGCACGAGGACCGGGACCGCCGCCGCAACCGCGCAGGAGATAGCCGAGGAGTTCCAGCGCCTGGGCGTGGAGGTGAAGGTTGCCGACGCCAAGAAGGAGAAGGTCGAGTCCATAGACCAATATGACCTGGTTGTCGTTGGGAGTGGCATCCAGATGGGCAAATGGACAGGGGAGGCTGACTCGTTCCTAAAGAGGTTCAGAAAAGAGCTGAAGGAAAAGAGTGTGGCGCTCTACGTGAACTGCGGGTCGGCGGCCGAGGCTATGAATGTGGGCAAGCCTGAGGTCGCCGCCAACGCCAGGGAGAAATACCTCGAGGAGAAGGCTGCCCGCCACGGTTTGACCCCGGTGGCGTTGGGATTCTTCGGTGCGATCTACGACTTCAACAGGATGCCGTGGATCATGAGGAAGGGCATGGAGCACGAGCGCCCAAAGCTAGCCGCCGCATACAGGGAGACAGCGCCGGGCGTGTACGACACCCGGGACTTGGAAGGAATCAAGGCATGGGCGAGGGGTCTGGTCGGATAGAGTGCAGATTACTTTGACCTTCCGAACAAACGATGATAGGTACTTGAAAGATGCCTTCTCAGAGATGGTATCCTGTATGCCCTCCGGAAATTTTGATTAGCGTTCGAATGGGAGTCCCAGCCTTCTGCAACCTGACCAAAAGTGACCATTCGGATTTGGCGCCTCAACGAGCGCCTCACAACGTTGATCCATGTGGACTAGTATAATTAGCGATAACGCTAAATTCCATTGCAGGGGGCGTTGGAGGCGAAGT
>JASFYL010000004.1 GCA_030055575.1 Thermoproteota archaeon
GTGCCCGCCAGCACAGTCAGCCACAGCCTGAAGCCGCTGAGGGGAATGGGAGCGATCGATGTGAGCCGCAACGGGATAGCCGTAAAGAACCCCAGGAAGATCCTGCTTTTCTGGTGCAGCGTCAGGCGCCTGGAACCGCTTGTTGTGTACAGGAAAAGTCTCAGAGTGCCCGTGCAGGAGATAGAGGGGATGGTTCCTCCACGCACCATATTCACCGCATTCACCGCCTTCAAGCATCGCTTCGGGCGTGTTCCAGCCGAATACAGCGAGGTTTACGTCTACGGCGATGCGGAAGGCTTCGAGTCCAGGTTCGGACCGCCATCCTACCCCAAGGAGAGGTGCAACCTCATAGTGATGGAGCCGGACAACCACTTGAGAAGGCTTGGGAAGGCGCCCCTGGCGCAAATTTACGCTGATCTCTGGAACATCCCCTCCTGGTACTCGCAGGACTTTATCAATGAGCTGGACAGGATGATCTAAGATGTCATTCTATCATCCCGACATAACCGAGGAGAGCTGGAGGGTCCTTCTGGAACTGAGGAGGAGGCATTCGTTCATACTGATCGGGGGATGGGCCGTCTGGCTCTACACAAAGGGGCTGAAGTCCAAGGACATCGACATTATAGTGGACTTCGAAGAGCTCTCCCAACTGAGGAAAGAGTTTTTGCTCACCAAGAACCCGCGCCTGAAGAAGTACGAACTTAAGCAGGGCTCCACTGATGTGGACGTATACGTGCTCCACTACTCGGACTTCGGGATCCCGCCGCATCTTCTCAGCGCACATGTCCTCAGCGTCGAAGGGTTCAGGGTGCTGGCTCCGGAGTACCTCCTGGTCCTGAAGTTAAGGGCTGCCATGGACCGGGAGGTCTCGGCTAAGGGGGAAAAGGACAGGATAGACATACTATCGCTGCTGGTATCAGGGGCGGTCAAGCTAAGCGAGTTTGTCGCGATCTGCAGGCAGAACTCCCTTGACGGCTACGTCGATTTACTAGAAAGAGTGGTACTAAGAGGTCAGGCAGAATATGCAACGCTCGGATTGTCCGACCTCAGGAAGGTGAAGCTCTTCAAAGAGAAATTTGCCAAGGAGCTAGGTGATGCAAAATCCAAATTTCGGCTGGACAAGTGAAGACAAATCTTCCGTTAAGCCATGCAAGCAGAGTCCTGATAAAATACGAGTCCATTCCCGTGGAAACTTTAATGGATGCATAAGCGAGCTGGTGAAGTGGGTGATTACAGGTTATTCTGCGATGTATCTCAAATCAGCTGGGATCACTTGCATAAGTAAGTTCTTGGATAAGACGACTGGCTTCATTTTGTGTTGGTAGCGACCATTGTGTGAGGCTCGGGGGCGTTAGAATCCTACTCGACCTCGAACTTCTCTCGACCGAAGTATGGAGTTCGAAACGCTAGGGATCCCTTGGTTGAAGCTGAATACCCTCTACGAACGAAGGTAGAGATGGCAAGGCACGGTAGGTCAGGGCAGGGCGCGCTGGGCTTGAAGCGGCGCTAAGTCGTCCTCTCGCGGGTAAGGGGGAGGCGGATGGTGAACGTAGTTCTTCCCTCCTCTCCCTTCACTGCCGCGGTCCCCGCGACTTCGGGGCGGCTCTCGACCTCGACGCTGCCGCCCATCGCCTCTACGAACTTCTTCACGACCGCCAGACCCATGCCCATCCCCCTCGGCTTGCCCGTCACGAAGGGCTGGAAGAGCTTCTCCCTGACCTCCGGCGGGATCCCCACCCCGGTGTCGGAGACTGATACAGCGTAGCGGTGCCCTCCTTCTTCAACCGCCGCCTCGACCCTGAGCTGCCCACCACGGGGCATCGCCTGGACGGCGTTAGTAAGGATGTTGACTAGGCACCTTTTCAGGAGGTATGGATCCGTCTTCACACAGCTCAGGGCTGTTTCAACCGAGACCTGGACATCAACATTTGGCGGGATCGAGACGCTCGAGAGCGCGTCCTTGACCACCTCCTGGATATTGACCGGCTCGTACTGGGGAGAGACACTCCTCGCGTAGTCGTTGAGGTCGCGCACGATCTTGTCCATGTACTGGATCTGCCTCTGCACCCTACCGTAGATCTCCAAGAGCGTCTGCCGCTCCCTCTCGTCATTGATCCCGAGCCGGGATATCTCCTCGCGGGTCAGCCAGACCAGGTTTGTCATCGCTTGGAGCGGGTTCCTCAGATCGTGCCCTACCATCGTGGCTGCCTCGCCTAGTGCAGCCATCCTCTCCGCCTCCCTGAGCCTCTTCGTCCGCTCGACCACGACCTCCTCGAGGGAAGAGACGTAGTTCCAAAGCGCCTCCCTCGCCAGGACGGTCTCGGTGATGTCAAGGATAATCCCCTGGTAGTGGGTGATCTCCCCAGACGGCGAACGCCTGACCCAAGTGTAGTCCCTCACCCACCTCGTTTGCCCGTCCCTCGTTACAATGCGGTAGACCTGCTCGAACTCGACCAGCCCCTTTTTGGAGTACTCCGAGACCTCCGAGGCGACGCGGGCGAGATCCTCCGGGCTCACTATATCAGCATACTTCAGCCTTCCAGAAGTGAAGTCATCTGGAGAGTACCCGAACTTGGAGATGTTCTCGGTGACATACTCAACGGGCCACCCCTCCTCATTCTTCCAAAGGAAGGTCACAGCCGGGCTCCTGTTTATTATGAAGTAGAGCGCCTGCAGGTCGCGCATGGCTCTCTTGAGGCTCTCTTCGGTTTCCTTCAGCTCGGTGATGTCTACCCCGGTGCTTATGAAGAAGGTCTTCCCGCCGAACTCGACGGACCGGTGGATGTTCATGTAGGTCCTTCCGGATCGGGAGGTCCACTCGTGCTTTTCGGTCCCAGCTTTGCCCAAAGCCTTGAGGCTGGGGCACCCGTAGCATGGTCTGGAGAGCCCCTTCGAAACCTCGTAGCACTTCCTGCCCGACGGGTTCTCAAAGGCGATGTTATCCTCAAAGAACCTATTCCAGTAGACAAAATTGAACTTGTCGTCCTTTAAGTAGACATATGCGGGCAGCGAGTCAAGCAAGAGATCCTTCAGCCTGAGCTCCCGGAATGTGCTAATTATAAACGATAGATGCTGGGCTGTCAGCCTTGCTAAAGGTACCGCTTTCAGAGAGAGCTCCTTTGTATGGACTAAGACGACTGATACGGGCTCGCCATCTACGGCAACCCTAGTCAAGGCGGCTTCCGAACTGCCTACATCTCCCGGGGCGGGGTCTAGCCTAACCAGCTCACCGCCGATGGCGCGGTGGACGGCGTCTCGGGTACTTGGTGCCAAGAGTAGCTCGGCAGGAACGCTGGGCGAGGAGCAAAGAAGCTCAACCCGGTCGCCATTCCGGACGAAGATAGCGACCCCGAACCTCGGACCAGAGAGGGCGAGGCAGAATCCCTTATACACCTCGACCTCGTCTAAGCCTGACCGAGGGAGGGCGAGCAGTGTTTCGTTCACCGATATCAGGGCATTCATGAGATCATCGTCCGTAAATCTCTCCCTCCTCGACGGAATCGGTCTTCTCATGCCCATTATTTACTAGAAATGTCCAGTCATTAGTTCAAGCACAATCGGACGGACTATTCTCCACGCCCCAAGATCCGATTGCCTAATAATAGCAGCGCCACGATCGTCAGTCAATAGTACATCTCCTCCCGGATCCTTTTTATCCTCTCCTGAGAGTCCCTCTCGATGAGAGCGATTATCTTCTCCTGTATGTTCCGGATCTCCTGTTTCTGCCTATCCACCTGATCGTTGATCGCCTTGATCAGCTCCTCTGGGTCCACTGGCTTCAGGAGGTAGGCGTCAGCCCCCATGTTGAGTGCCTGGATTGCGTTCTCTAGCGTCGCGTTCCCCGTGAGGATAATCTTCCTCGTCCTCGGGATCCTCGTCTGGTTGAACTCTCTGAGGAGTGCCACCCCCGACGAGTCTGGTAACACGATGTCAAGAATGGCTACGTCGTAGTGCCTCCGCTGTATCCGATCCGCTGCCTCGCGTCCAGTGGATGCGGTGTCGACGTGGTACCCCCTGCTCTCGAGGATCATCTTTAGGGTCTCGAGGAGGGTTGTGTCGTCGTCCACAATAAGCACGTAGATCGAGCCCGGATCCAAGGAGGGCACCCCACCAGTTCATCGCCAGTTGCTTGATAGTTAGTCCACCTTACGACTAATAAAGGTTCATATGAATCCCAGCGTTGGTCAAGATTTCTTGCCCAACACGCTTAAAGCAACCGTAACCGAAGTGGTATCCCAACGGAGGACTAGCAATGGGTGAGTGTCTTTATAAAGGTGGTAGCCTTTTCTGGTTACCGCGGTAGTGCGGTGCGCCAGTCCTCTGCCATGACCTCCCCCTCGAATTTCTATGAGAGTTTTATAGCCGAGGGAATGGCAGCGGGCTGTTCATGCGGGTCGATTTTTTTGAACCCTGAAGTGTTGGGGGGATGCCTTTGGCGAGGCTGAACGGAAGGATCGTCCTCGGGCTCGCGATACTGGGTGTCAGCTTCGTCTCGGTGCTTCTCGTCGCGGCGACTGTGGGCGGGTGGGTCGCGTACTTCTACCAGCTGGCGGTCAGCTGCGTCTGGGCAGCCGCCCTCCTCTGGCTGAGGGTGAAGGACTTCTGGGAGGAGGACTGAAAGATGGCAGACTCGGTTCCGATCCCATCCCCGACGGTCGAGTCAGCGCTGGCGGTCCCTCTTGCGGTCGGGGCTATGCTGGTCGTCAGCGCGGCGATCGGGGTCTTCTTCTTCAGGAAGAACAGGAGTTTCGACGACTGGGCCGTTGGTCACGGCGACGTCGGCCCTCTTGTAACGGGACTGGCTTTGACTGCGACGTGGCTGAGCGGTTGGGCCATCTTCGGCAATGCCGGGCTCGGGTACACATACGGTTGGTCCGGGACATGGCTAATAGGCGGGATGAACCTGATGGGCCTCTCGTTATGCGTCGTGCTGGGCTACAGAATGAGGAGGTACGCTGCTCTCGGTGCTAGGACCGTCCCCGAGGTAGCGAGGGTCAGGTTCGACAGTAGGCTCGTGCAAGGGCTCGCCGGGATCGCGATGGTGATCCTGCTCATAGTCTACAGCGTCGGGCAGTACAAGGCGATGGCATCGGTCTGGAAGCTGACGACTGGGACGGACTGGCTTGTCAGCCTCCTCATCACCGCGGTGCTGTGCGCCGCGTACATAATGGTCGGCGGCTACGCAGGGACTCAGCTGTCCCTCGCGCTCCAAGGAGCCATATTCATGGCGATAGGCTGGATATTCGGCTTAGCTTCGATATTCTGGGCGGGGGGGCCAGACAAGATAGCGGAGGCGATAGCCTCGTCGAACTTCGTTAAGCCGGGAGGGGATGCGACATCGGTCCCGATAGGGGGATACACCTCGCCGATAGCGCCCTCTTTCCCAGGGTACGACTGGATCGGCGTGACCGCGGCGATGTTCATGTTCCTGTTCATGGCGACGGGGTTCCCGCACAACATAGCCAGGTTCCTCGGGACTAGGAAGGTCACGAAGAAGGAGTACGGGGCGATCATGCTCGTCGTCGCGCTCAATTGCGTAACTCCGCTGATGGTGGGTGCGATGGGCTACGCGGCTAGGGCGGTCTGGGGTCCCGAGCTGATGAAGTCCGGACCGATCTACGGCGACGCCGCTGCCTCGCTGGTCTCAATGGCCATCGGCGGTACTGCGGGGGCGGCAGTATTCTCGATGGCGGTCTTCTCTGCGGCTGTATCATCGCTCGCTGGCATGGTGATGATAATGGCGACGAATGTCAGCAGGGACCTGGTCCAGAACGTGGCGCCAAAGATGAGCAAGCGCGCCACGCTGGCGCTCTCGAGGCTCCTCGTGATACCGTTCGTGCTGATACCCCTATGGTGGACTTACACATCTCCTCCCCCGGTCCTCTCCGAGTTCATGTCTGGGTCCGCGGTCGCGCAGGGCGGGATATTCTTCTTCGTCATCGCGGTCTCGATGTACTGGAGGAGGGCCACGAAGTGGGGGGCAGTAGCCACAATAGTCTACGGGATGGCATTCGCGCTGCTCCACCCGAACGTCTACGGGAAGCTCTACCCGCCGTTCAACCACTGGGGGATCTGGGCGCTCGCGCTGATGTTCGGGTGCGCCGCGGTCTATGTGCTGGTGAGCCTGGTAACGAAGCCTCTGCCGGAGGAGAAGCTGGCGAAGCTCTTCGGCAAAAAGGAGGGGTGAGGTCGAGGAGGCAACCCTCGGACCGGACGGGTGCTGTGCCCGTTCTTCCTTTTTCCCTTTTTATCCTTCATTTCCCTCTTTTGGTACTTTTCTGGGCCGATCGCTGCAGTCTTGATCCGGCGCCATCGATTTCCGAACTCGAGGTTCCGGTTTCAGAAGGCATGAGCTGGCACGAATTTCTTTGCTATCTCAGAGCAAATCCTGACGGTCTCCCTCCCCTCCTCGGGCGGGACTGGGGTGCGCCCGCCGCCGATAATAGCGTCGACGAACTGCTTGATGAGAGCCCGGTGCGTCTGGAGCCACCTCTTGCTACTCGGTCTCAGCGCGGTGCAGAAGGACTGGCTGGTGAGCTGCCCCCACTGGCTGACCAAGGAGAGGTTCTTGTCGACGACTTTGAGCGTGGGGAGGCGCCTGGTGATGAGGATCGAGTTGTACATGTCGACATCTACTGCCCCGCTCGTGGCGATGGCCTCCACAGTGTAGTTCCAGCTGCCTCCACCGAAGGAGACCAGGATCATGCAACGGGCGTTCCCACCCTGGAGGGCGACCCTGAAGGTGTCGTGGGGTATCGCCAGGTGATCGTTCAATCTGCAGGCCTCTGCGCTCAAGAGGTCCACCCTTCCCAAGAGCGAAATGGCAAGGTAAATCGGGTGGGGGAAGTTCTCGAGGAAGAAGCCGCCGCCTATGCGGTGCACCCAGTGCTCCGGATCAAGGTATACGGATTTCCTGAGCTGGTGGGTAATACGAACGTCAAGGACCTCTCCCAACTCTCCTCCGGCGATCATCTTCCGGGCGCGCAGGAAGCACGGGTGGAACCGCTGGTTGTGCGCCACGCAGAGCATCCTCCCGGACTTGGACGCGGCGCCTATCATCTCGTCGCACTCCTTGAGGGTCGTCGCCATCGGCTTCTCCACCATCACGTGGCAGCCCCTCTCGAGCGCGCCGACGGATACCTGGGCATGGGAGTCGGGAGGGGTGCAGATGTGCACCAGATCAGGTTCCTCCCTTACAATCATCTCCTCCCAGGAACGGTAGAAGCTCCTAATCCCGAACTTCTTAGAGGCAGACTCGGCCCTTTTAAGATCGGTGTCCGAGACCGCAACGACAGACACCATGTCCTTGAGCCGAATCAGGGACGGGAGGTGGGAGGACAGTGCGACGTTTCCGCACCCCACGAGAGCGACCCTTATCTTTGGCATCCTCATCCATCTATCTTTTTATGTCAACGGGTAACAGAGATATAATGGTTGCCGTTGCCCACGAAGAGGTCTTGAAATGATCGTTGATCCTTACTTGCAGAAGACGCTCAAGGAGAGGGCGATCTTCTCGCTGGACCGGACAGTGCTTCCGATGCTCCCGGAGCTTTACGAGGGGGTCGTGATACCGGTCAGGAGGTGGATCTACGACCTCGCCGTGAGGGGGAGGGTGAACCGTCTGGTCTCGGAGAGGCTGGCCGAGTGGCCCTCCGTATTCACCAACATCGAGATCGAGACCGTGAACAGGTGCAACAACGACTGCCCATTCTGCCCGGCAAACAGAGGCGCGGACAGGAGGGCCCATGCCGTGATGGGCAGACGGCTGTTCACGTCGATCGTGAGGCAGCTGGGGGAGATCGGCTTCAGGGGGAACCTAGCGCTTTACTCTAACAACGAGCCCCTCTTGGACCCCAGGATCGCGGAGCTGGCAAGGGAGGCCAGGGGGGCGGTGCCCGGATCTTTCATCTACATCTTCACGAACGGAACTCTACTCACACCTGGGCTCTACACGGAGCTGATGGGATCACTGGACCTGATCGTGATAAACAACTACAGCGACGACCTCAAGCTGCTCCCCCAGGTGAGGGAGATCGAGAGGGCCTCGAGGAGCGACCCCGGGCGCTACGGGAGGACCAAGATCGTGCTCCGGAGGAAAAGCGAGTTCAGGACGAACAGGGCCGGGCAGTCCCCTAACAGGAGGCGCCGCTTGGGGCTTACGTCGGCTTGCATCTATCCCTTCTCCCAGATGGTGGTCAGGCCCGATGGGAAACTGAGCCTCTGCTGCAACGACGCGTGGGGGGCGACCACCATGGGAGATCTCTCCGAGACCGCGATACTCGATTGCTGGTTCGGGGAGAGGTACAAAGAAGCGAGGAGGAAGATCATCAGGGGGAGGAAGTGCCTCAGCCCGTGCAGGGAATGCGACAACCTGACCACAGGGCACATCGAGGAGGTGCCTTTGAAGCTCGGCTTCAATTAAATAGGGGCATGAACGGGAGACTCAGCCGTAAGACCGGCAGGGAATTGCTCGATTCTTGACCGGGAACCTACTGAATGCAGAGCAGATTTATCCAAGTTCCTTCTGAAGGATTTTGCTGTAATTACTCGACCCGACGTGCCTGGGGCTTGAGACGGACCCGCAGCGCCTCGAGTACTCTAGAGCGCACTTGAGGAGACCCCTCTTCAAGGATCCGAGGCGGCGCAGCGAGCCGTTCCTGCTCCCCCCATTCTCAGGGCAAAGGGACTGGATGTAACCGAGGGGCACGATGAAATGCACATGAACCGCTTGTTTACTAGTCCCATATTGTTACGATTTCTGAACTAAACTAATGTCAGATTGTTCTTTATGATCATGTGATTTGTTCCTGGTGTTACAGAAGAAGGGGGCGATCCAAGTCGCAACCCCTATGGAAGGATTAAGCTGAGGCGCATACTTATTGAAACTTCCAGTAGCAAACCAGGCGTAGAAGGATTGATGGAGAAAGACACCCCAATTAGGTCAAGCTGAGGGCTGCGCCCGTTGAGAATGCATGGGCAGCACAACTAACGCGGGAACGGGTCTCAATTAATACACGTAAGTCTCTAAATAGATAGTGCTATATTCTACTCTGCGTCCGAATAGGTAGAGAATCAGATGGTCGAGAGCATTACAGTAGTGGTTGCTGGTGGGGACGACATGTCCCCTGCCATCACTCTCGGTGAGCCGCTCGAATTAGAGGCGGTAGAACCAGACCAGATCAGGCAGGGGGATGTGATAGTGTTCAGGAGGTACGTCTTGATAGCCCACAGGGTGCTCTGGTCCGCTCGGATCCACGGTAGAACGTACTTCATCACAAGGGGCGACCAGTGCCCTTACATAGATTCACCGGTGGACTCCCGGATCCTGGTCGGTAGGGCGAAGCGAAAGTGGCGGTGGGTGCAGACCTCTCTACGGAGCCGTATTCTTTTCTCGGTTGCCATACTGTGGTACATCGTCGGTACAAAATTGATCAGGGGAAGGGCATTCAGGGTCCTTAATGCAAATGTGAGGAGGGTGGCAAGCATGTGCCTCCCAAAACCGCCTGCAGATCGTTGAATCAAAGTATAGAGGAGTATATGTCGGCGAGCCTCCTGACGTGGTCTCGGATGGAGAAGAGTTCCACCGCCCGCCTCCTCGCCCGTTCTCCCATCCTGCGCCGCTGGGATTCGTCATCTATCAGCCTTGCTATCGCCTCAGCTAGGGCTTTGGGATCCCCCGGCTCGACCAGTATTCCAGTCTCGCCGTCTTCCACGATCTCTGGTAGCGCGCCGACCTTTGTTGCTACCACCGGCAGACCGCACGACATCGCCTCGACAGCCCCCAGACCGAATGGTTCCTGCCAGACGGAGGGGAAGACGCACAGGTCTGCGTCCCTGTAAAGGTCGGGCATGCGGCGGTAGGAAGGCACCTCTCTTATGGTCACGGAACTCAGCCTTTTTGCGGCAGTCCTGACCCTGGCGTCCGAGATTGCCTGCCAATCGACGGGCTCTGAGGTCTTGTATAGGAACGCGGAGCCTGCAATCACCCCTTCGAATTCTATCCCCGCCCTCTCGAGCTGCATAAAGGCATCAAGGAGGACGAATATGCCCTTGTGGTGTATCCAAGCCCCGGTGAATACTACGCGGGGGCGCGGCGCATGAATCCTAACGGGGGGGGAAAAGAGGTCAGTGTCTATCCCGTTGTATAGCAGCAAACAGCGATCCTCCGGAATCGAGGGGTTCTTCTCCAGAAAGTCCTCCCTTATGAACTTGGAGCAGCATATGAAGAAACATCTCCCGTACTTCTCTCTTGCGAGGTCGTAGTAAGGCAGGGTAGTGGAGTTGTGGATATGGAGGATCACCCTTGGGTGCCTCGACACCAGCGCGAGCATCGGAGCGTTTACAGAGTGCTGGATGTCATAGCCAGAGGTCCTTTCGCAGAACCAGAGGTAGTATTCCCTGCCTGTTTTTCCTGCGGGTTGGGAGGGGCACATCGCCTCTACCCTTGGGTGTTGCCCCACTGAGCCGAGTACGTAGTACCTCGCGTCGACGCCGAGGTCTAAGAGGTGATCGAGCTCAAGGAAGGTCACCCTCTCTGCTCCGCCGCAAATCTCAGGATCCACCACCACGAGGGGGCTGTTGAGGAATGCGACCCTCACCGCAACGCACCCTGTACTGCCTCGTAAAGTGAACGGTTCCCCCTGCCCACATAGAGGTCGAAGCAGGGTACTGATTCCGCGATCGAGGAGAATGCGGCGAACGCCGCCCTAGCGTATTCCTGTGACGGCTCGAATATGCTCCCGGACTCGAGCAGAAAGTTCCTGACTAGCCTCGGGACGGTTTTGGCTGGGGTGGAAGGTCTGCACTCGCTCGACTCCGAGTTCCAGACGCTGGTGTTGAAAATAGCGACCGGCTTCACTGCTTCTTTCTGCACGGGGAAGTACTCCCCCAAGTTCACCCATGAACCATCTGCGCCCGGATCGTACCTGCTCCTCTCGAAGGCTTTGCGCAGGGAAGGGAACCTCCTAACGGTCCCTGTGTGGATCATGCTCCGCAGGTAGAATGGGAAGACGAGGCTTTCCTTGAGGAGGACAACGTCGTCCGAGACCATCCTGTACCCGTTCTCCAACATTGTTAGCAGGCAGGTCGTCTTTCCAGACCCAGACACGCCGGTGAATATGAGGGCGCCTCCCCCAGGTCCCTGTGAGACCGAGGAACCGTGAATCCAGTGGAACCCCCTCCTCTCGAGCGCCTTCACGACGAGGTGCTTTGAGAGGTAGCGAACCTTTTCGAAGATGCGCGCGCTCGGAGAGGCCCATATGGATACCTCGAGGCTCTCCGGAGAGGTGCAGATCAGGTAGTTACCAGGGTCGTGGATGTAGATCTTTCCCCGGTGGGCAAAGACGCTCGAAGAGGGGAAGACGGTAGAGACGCGAACAGCGCACTCTGGGAGGCGATCTTGGACAGGGTCCTCCTTTCGCATCACCAAAGACGCGTCTGACCGGAAGGATCCCGAGCCCGCGTGCTCCCGAAACTCCTCCATAAGATCCGCGGCGAGTTCGTCCATCTCGATTCTAAAGTAAACGGCTGCCCCATGAATGCTGCAAGTAAATTCTTTCATGGCTGTTCGTTTAAAAGAAGGATTGATCGGTATATATCTGCTTTTAACGGTCTGCAGAGGGGCAGGTTTTATATCGGTGCGGATTTCTTTCAAAAAATGGTGAGCAGAGTGGGCAATCTTCTAGACCTCAAGCCATCGAAGAGCCCTGAGGTAGCCGAGAAGATAGGGTCCGTGACGATGCTCTTCGACGCCTCGTCTGGGAGGCTGTTTGAGCTAAACGAAACAGGAAAGACGGCTTGGACCCTCCTCGACGGGAAGAGGAGTGTCAGGGAGGTGGCTGAGGCGATAGCAGCCGAGTATGGGATGGACCCGTCCCAGGTCGCTGAGGACCTGGCGAGGTTCGTAAAGGAGATGCTCGAGTTTAACCTCCTCAGAGCCTAACGTGCTCCCGCTGAGGGGCAGACCGAAGCAGGTAGAAAGTCACATTCATCAAGTACCTTGAGAGCTCGCGATAGCACTTAAGCGCCGCCGGTGTGCCAGCCTCTCTAACCACGGCTGTTGATATGAACTCGACGTTAAGCTTGACCCTCTCCGGGAAGCTCCTAAAGGCGTCGTTTATCGTCAGCAACTCGGGGAATGGAGGTAGCCTCCTCTGCATGTAAATCGGGCAACCCCTGCACCAACCCCCGGGGCAGCGCGAGACCCCGCACACCGAGGAGAATCTGACCGGGAAGCTCACCTTCATCTCATCTGGGATCCTCATGGGGATTTCCCTGAGGGCAGAGGGGACCCCCCTTCCCAAGGACTCTAGTAGCCATCGGTACAGCGAGACCGGAAGGGCGATGACCCCCCACCAAGACGGGCTGCTGAGCCTTCTGCTAATCGCGCCCCAATCTAGGTTGGGGAATCTGGCAGATATAGCGTCGATGTCGCAGAGATCCCTGAGCTTCACCTCCCCGTCCCTGAAGGCGTTCATCGCAGTCACGAGGACCATAGACTCGGGAGGCACCATCCCGAACCTGATCCCACCTGCCTCGACCCTGGAGGCTGACTCCCACAGGCCGTCTATAGCAGGGTATCCAAAGAGGTGCGAGACGCCGGGAAGGCGGGAGTGGAGCTCTACGCTGAGCTCCAACCTATTCCTTCCTTCCTTCACCATCTTGACATGGTAGGCATCGCTCCCCGACACCAGCTTCCTGTAGCCTAGCCTCTCAAGCAGATCTCTAGCCCTCGCCAGCTCTTTCCGGTTCGGGATCAGGAGATCCATGTCGGAGTAGTCCCGCATAACCCCGGGCGGGTAAACCACCGAGTCAAGAAGAACCCCCTTGAAAGGAAGAAATGAAACGCCTGCCCTTGCGAGCGCCTTCATTGCCTTCTTGTACTCAGATCTCCTTGCTAATTGGGCAGAGAGCATTTGCAGGTACGCGGGTCGGTAAGACTTCAGGTAGGAGTCATTGTCTTGCCTTGAAAGGACGGATTGGAGGCGTTCGTAGACCTGCAAGAAGATGCGGTTCCTATGGGCAAGGCTCAGAAGTGCACCCCAATCCAAGCCCCCCGAGAGGTCGCCCTCAACATTTGCTGCGCGCCCTTCCCAACTCAAGGCGGGCAAGAGGCTTATGAGGATCCTCTGCTCCCTAACCGAGATATCATTCAACCCACTTAACCACAACCAAATAAAAGAGAGGGAGGATAAATGGGTTTGGATCGGTTTGGATAGGAGTTGGCTGGTTACTTTGAGGGTAGCCGCAACAGTGCCTTGGAGCCTCCAGTGGGAGCATACTGGCCTCTCGAAGCGGCTAATGGGGCAGATCTCTGCTATCGCCTCATCCGGAGTAGAGATAGAGCTATTCTCACATGGTGAGGAAGCTGACTATGGGGCGTTCAGTAACAGGAGGGTGCGGGCAACGGTCTTCGAGGGGGAAGATCCGAACCTCCCTCTACTGAACTCGTTGAGCTTCAGCCTGGCCTTCTCGGAGGTCGCGAAGGGGCTCGAATGTGACTTGCTCCACTGCTTCAACACTACTGCGCTCTTCTTGGATGAAGAGGAATATCTCCTCCAGATGCTCAACCCCACCTCGGCTTTCGTGAAGGAGATGCTGCAGGGGGAGTACCCCGAGGAAGGGATGTATGCGAACAAGATGCGTTCCTATGAGGTTATGTCCTCGATGGAGAGGAGGGAGGGCGCAAGGGCAGAGCTCGTCATTGTCTCCTCGGAACTTGCCAAGCGCAACTTAGTAAGGCTCTACGGGATCCCCGAGAGTAAAATCAGAGTCATCCCTACCGGGGTCTCGCCGTCCGAGGTAGACCAGAGCTACGAGAAGAAGGAGGAGGGGCTGAAGGTCGTACTGTATCCGAACAGGGTCTCGGTGATGAAGGGCTTTAGGTACATGGCCGAGGCGATGTTGGAGATCAGAAAGTCGTTCCCTTCCGCAGTCATGATCGTGTTGGGCAGGATAGACAAGTTCGATTATGGGGTTGTATCCCCCCATTTGAAGGTGCTGAGGGACGCCGGGTGCGTTTCGATAGGTGGGTTCGTGGACAGGGCGCGGTTGAGAGAGTACTACAAGATGGCGGACGTGGTGGTCGTTCCCTCACTTTGCGACGACCTCAGCCTCTCACTCCTCGAGGCCGTAGCCATGTCGACCCCTGTAGTGGCGACGGAAAACACAGGTTTCCCAGAGGTTGACGAGGTCGGGGTGAAGGTCAGACCCAAGGACGGGGGCGAGATCGCCGATGCGGTGATCAGTTTGTTGTCGGACAGGCGGATCTACAGAGAGAAGAGGGAGGGCGCAAAGGCGGTGATAGGGAGGTACTTGTGGCCCAGTATAGGGAAGAGGTACCTCGAGGCATACAGAGAGGTTCAACCCAGCTCAAGCAGATAGACACCGCGTGTTCCGACCTGCTCATCCCAAATCTCCTTCACCGCGGGAGGAGAGTACACCTTCGGGCTTACTGACATATGCTAGAATTTGGTTTCGAGAGGATATATGCTTTTCCAGAACATGCTTGATTCAGCAGCCGCCGTATGGGATGAGGGCATGCACTGAAAATCTGTTGAACTCGACTAAGGGCTCGGAGATCATCTTTTCCACCGGGGCAGGGGTCTCGTAAGATCTCATCAGGACCACGTAGGCTTGACGCGAAGGGTCAAGGCTATCGTAGAATGATCTTATCGACTCTCCGGTTTCATTGAGGTTGGTCATTGCCCTGAGGTCCCTGTCCGAGATCGTGGTTATCCCTCTAGCGAACTGCCACCGGACGGTCGGATTCGAAGGGTCAAGAGAACGGGAGCGTGAATAGTCCGGATAGAGCACTAGGGAATCCTGAGGCGTGTTCTCGTTCAGCCACCGGAGCAGAGCCACTAGGTCTTCTGGGACTTTAGGATCATTAACAGCATAATGGTAGTCCAGGTACAGCGTGGAGGTGAAAGAGAGCGCGACGAGTATGGCAACGCCCGCCCTGACGGGCAGCCTGAGGATCCTTGCGGGGGAGCGTTCGGGGAGCCTCTTCCACAGCCAGAGGACTCCATATGCTCCCAAGATGGAGAGGGCTGGGTGAAGGAAGGCGTTCATCCGGGTGCCCCACCAGAGGCTCCCCAGCAGCAAAGCTAGCCCTGCCCACGCTGCCGCTATCTTGAACCAGCCCTCCTTCCAGGAAACGACCGCTGCTCCGATCAGCGCCAAGAAACCCAAGATCCCGTATCTGGTGATGTAAAGGTACAAGGGGAAGGTAAATTCCACAGAAACCTCGGGGGCGGATGGGGAGCCGAGGAGGTAAGGCAGCCCAGAGGCGTATGCAGACGCAAGCATGATTATAAACAGTAGTTTCACGTAGGCGGAGGCTGCAGGGAGCAAAACACGGCTGGACATCCGAGCGCGCAGGCGAGAGAAAGCGACTGCGAGAATTGTGAGACCCGCAACCCCACCAAGGGCAAGGAGTGCAAACCTGGTGCTGATAGCAAAGAAGGGGATCTTCTCCACAAGAAGCGATGTGTTCAGCCACCCAGTCATCAACTCGATGCCAAGGAACACTGCTGCAGAGGAGGCTGCTAGGAGAAACAGGCTGAAGACACCCTTTCTCGTCGGAGAGGCGAACAGGAATATTAGTAGAAAAACGGGCGCTAAGAAGCCAGGCAGCATATGTATAAGGAAGGAGGAGAGGAAGAGCACTGCTGATGCGAAGATAGCGGAAAGGCTTTGCCTTATCCGGGTGGAACCTAGCGCGACGATGAATATAGCGAATGAGGAGAATACTTGGACTACAGATATCATCTTGTAGGTGAGGTCTATCGCGCCCCATGCAAATGGCATGAAATACATGTCCTGTGTGATGTTGCTTACAGTCCAGAAACTGAGTTTCGGGAAAATGAAAGTGTGTATGAAATAGCCGAGTCCCGCGCTGAAGGAGTATAACAGGGATGCCAGGACTGCTGAGGAGTCTGTCATCTTGAAGACACGCTTCGCCATCGCGTAGAAAACGAGCACGTTCAAGCCGGAGAGCAGGAAGAAGAGCGCGTTGGCATTGACTACAGGGATCCCCATAGAAACGGAATACCCAGCAATCATAAATCCGAAAAATACAGGGTAGTATGATCTGTGGAAAAAATTCCAAACATCGACGCCATTTATGAGTTCAACAGCAGGAGTTATCGCCACCCACTGATCCCCAGGGATCAGGTAAAGGTGCCTGGCGAAGACTAGACCCGAGATGGCAGAAGAAGAGGCGGCAGCTAATATCAGTGCGCAGTGGGGGGGCGAGATCTTCGGAGCTGGCGGATGTTCCTTGAAACGCGTCGAGAGTGCGAACATCAGGGACGTAATTACGATGGCGAGGACAGGGAACGTCGAAATGGAACCGAAGAGGTAGTTGGAAAAAAAACCAAAGAGCCCATTGAACGCGAAGGAAAGGCAGACCGAAAGAGGGATCGCGCAACCCCACCCCACCCTCTGGTCTAGTCCCGTGATCCTCATGAAAAGACCCCCGGGCAGATAAGTGAGACCAGCTAGCCAGACCAACGAGCGGAGGTACTGAAGGGGACCTATTTCGCTCCATAGGGATATTGGCGCCACGGAGGCGGGGATCAATAGGGTGACCGCCATAGAGGATATCAGCGCGAAAACCGCCCAGTTCCATGGATCCTTCTTAGGCATGCCGCCGTCCTTCATGTCCTGAATTGTAAGTTGGATTCTTAAAAAAGTTAACTAGGACTGCACGATCTAATCTTACTGTAAAGATCCAAAACCCTCATGACTATAATGGAGATCTCATAGTTTTTCCTAATGTGGAACGCTGCCCTCTCGCCCATACGCCTGAGTAGACACCTGTCTCCAAGTAGACCGCTTATAGCCATCCCCAAGGCGCGGTGGTCTCCCGGCGGAACCAGGATGCCAGTCTCTCCGCTACGTACAACAGAACTTATTCCCGGGATGTCGGATCCGACCACCGGGTTCCCGCAAGACATGGCCTCGAGGAGTGAGAGGGGCATCCCCTCGCTAAAGGAGGGCATGACGAAGAGGGTGGATGAGCGGAGTATCCGAGCAACTTCGCAGCGGCTCACCGCACCAGTGAACACGAAGCGTTCATACACGCCTAAGCGTTCAGCCATTTCTTCGATTCTTTGGCGGAGCGGCCCGTCGCCGACCAGCATAAACCTGATATTCCTCGAGGTCTTGATTACCTCGACCGCAGCCCTCAGCAAGGTCGGTAAGCCCTTCTCCTCGACGAACCTTCCGGTCCACACTATGGTGTCTGAGTCTTTATCTCTGGGCCCAGGGCGGAATAATGTTGTATCGACCCCGTTGGGGATTATGGAGATCTTCTCCCATGGGCACCCAAGCCGGTTTGCTTCGACCGCGTCGCTCTCGGTGAGACACCTCACGGCTGAGGCCGCCCTGAAGACTAATCTGGAGAGCGTGTTCAGGTAGGCGAACTGGGCGAGGTTCAACGCCCCTTTTCTTGGGGCTTTGATCCCGTTCACGGTCACTACCGAAGGTATCCCCATCCGGCGAGCGTAGAGTACAGCCTGGAGAGAAGTCAGGAAAAGGTGGGATTGGCAGTCCACTACTTCCGCCTGCGAATATTCAAAGGCACTCCCAACGTGCTTCAAGAGAGGGAAGATCGTTCCGTGAATGGGCAAGAGGTTTACCCCTGGCAGCTCTATCAGATCGATTCCGGGCTCGACCAGAGAGATCCTAGTTTCGCCCAAACCCTTAACCCAGGTCATGACAAAGGGTTGCTCCCCTCTCATCAGCAGTAGTCTGGGAAGTTCGAATGTCACGTCTCTATAATGCCAGTAGGGGTGCACCAACAGGATCTTCAAAGCGCATTCCCCATCAGAGGGCGGAATCGAGCATATCCAGCAGCGGTTTGTATGCCTTCTCCAACAGATTCTCCCCGGCAAACCTTTTCACATTGCTCACAAAACGAGCATATCTCTCACATATTCCATTTATCGATTCTAGAACCCCTTCAGGTTTGGTCACCACCCCGATGCCGGCGTGTGCCACCTGACCAGTCCAACCGTCTCCTATAGCGATTATTGGCTGGAGTAGGGAGGCATGGAGATAAATCCTGGTAGGGCAACTAGCACGGTACCTTACAAGCAATCCGATGGGAACCTGCCTCAGCTCCCCTATAGCGTCTCCGAGCGTCGGGTAGGAGTACCACCTGACGTGCCGCAGCCTTCTTTTCAGTCTTTTTGCCAATCGACCTTGGTCGTAGGACCACAACTCAATGGAGTCGATGCGCCTACAGACCTCAAGAAATGCCTGTTCCTCTTCCTTAAACTGGAGCTTCCCCGAACTTACCAACGACACCCCCTTAATCATCCTGTTCAGAGACTCCTCTTCGCTCATGACCACCTTGTCTAGCCCCGGAGGTACAACACAGGAATCAATGCCCATAGAGAGCAACTTCTCCCTGAGCCCCTGCGATACGGCAATGACGCCCTCTGTGCTCTCGGTCAACGAGCGCAGCATCCTCGTATAACCATCGGAGGGCGTGCCGCCGAGCCACTCTGGAGTGAGGTCTTCGATGCTTAAGAAGGTAGCAACCCCTTTGGACGTCAAGTATCGGGCTGCACCGGCGGTTACATCTGTTATAAGGATGGCTGCGTCAGGTCTAGCTTGCATCACTTGCTTGGCGATCCGCCTGCCTATCAGGTCCCAAACCGGCTTCTGACCGATTATTATTGGACCGAGGATCCGGTAGATACCTCTGAACGCTTTCTCCTGATCTCCTTTGAGAATCCTCACATCATACCGAGACCGGAGTGCTTCGAGCATCATGTCGACCCGGTATCTAATACCAGGAGAGGAGTGATAGGTTGGCGTGAAGACTACCACTTTAGGTATTGATCCGTTCCGCACAAGGATCACCTCCGGTCTTGAGAGGTCACGGTCAACGTCACCCACAGTATCATCATTAATGAGAAAAAGAGGAATGCGAGAAGCGTTGATCCAACCGCGATCAGTGCCAAATTGATTGGGACATAGCCGTTTTGTGAGTAGCTTTGGACGCACCAGATGCCGAATGTGAATCCGATTAGCATAAAGATGGCTGCGGGTATCCCGTAAATCTTAGTCGGGTGCCTTATCGAAAGCAGCTTCAAAGTGTTCAGAACCACCGACATGCCCTGTGTCAGAGATCTTATATTGGATTGCTTCTCAGGATAGGTTATACGGACAGGGACCTCAGAAATCCTCAAACCTTTTCGACTTGAATCCAACAGGATTTCAGTACTCGCACTCATCCCGTGCTCGGACACCATAATGCAATCAAGTGCCTTTCTCCCGTACGCCCTGAAACCAGACTGCGTATCCGTAATTTTTTTGTCAGAGGAGATGTTCACAACGGCGTTGATGAGTTTTATCCCGTACTTCTTAGGGTACGGGACATGACCGTTCCCGAGGAACCTCGAACCTATGACAAGGTCGGCCTCGTTTTTGATTATCGGAGAGACAAGGTCGGGTATATAGCGAGGCTCGTGCTGGGCGTCGGCGTCGAGGGTCACCAGCACATCTGCCCCGATTTCGACGGCGACCCTAAATAACGACGATATGGCTGCACCGTACCCCATGTTAGTTGGGTTGCTTATCACAACAGCTCCCAGGGCCTCCGCGATCTCTGCCGTCATGTCGGTTGACCCGTCATCGCATACGAAAATAGCGTCCACGAAGGGTTTCACTTTCAGTATTACTGAGGCGATAGTCTTCTCCTCGTTGTGGGCAGGGATACCTGCCACCAAGAATTTGCCTCCTGTTGAGTGTTTGTCAACCAAGGATGCTGACCCGCTTGATCCGGTCATCCGATTTTTCTCCACGAATTATTCTTAATCTCCTCGGTCAGATAAATTATATTAAGCAAACCTGGCTACCAAAAATTCGGTAGCTCATGATATTACAATCCAAATGCTTTGAAAAATGAATGGCGATGTTTTGAAAAGTGAAATTAATTGCGGCTTCCTTCCAAAACGGCATTCATTTCATAGATGAATGAATTCAGCACATTGCGTGCGTACTGCCGCACTGCTATACCTCTGGCTATCTCCCCCAGCTTCTCCTCAGGCTCGGCTGCCCGCTTCAGGTATTCCTTCTTTCCAATTTCACGGCTCAGGAACATTTGCCTGATCCCAGTCAGCCTGAGGAGGGGCCCCTGCCTCTCTAGGGTCAACGCCGCGATCTCATTCTTAAGATCCTCCTGCCTCTTTGCGAGGGTTGTTTTTAGAGCCTTCAGCTCCGCGCTCAAGGGAAAACCAAAAGAACTAGCTTCCGATCCAGTCCTCGAATTAGCAGACGGGTTCCGATTCGTGACCCCCGATGCCTCGGCGAGTATCCTCATAGTCTCCGCGTCGAGCTGCGGGGTGGGAGGATAAAAGAGAACTTTGTGCAGCTCCGCTGCTCTCCTAACGCGCCTCAGTGTCCCGCCAGTCCGACGCGCGAGAGGCTCGAGCACCCCTAACTTCTCGCTCACCCCCATGTAAACAACGTTAATCTTTGCCTGCTGGAGGATCGCTTCGTAAATGCCTAGTCGAGGGTCCTCCCCCAAGCTATAGTCGGCGTCTGTGATTAGCACGATCTCCCTCTCGCCCTCCTCATGCGAGGTCTGGGAAAGAGCCTCGAAGAGCGCAAGCCCGATCGGGGTGCCACCCTCCGCACTGATTGTGGAGATCTCTCTGATTAGGTGAGGGCAGCTCGGTGCAATGCTGTGCGCGTTTTGGAACGGGATGACTGTTTCGAGCGCCGGCTTTCCCTTCCTGTTCTTGAAGGTGATGAGCGCGACCCGGTCGTCGGCGCAAAAGCGATCCTTGGAGCCGAGGAGTTTTGTGAGCTCAGCCTTCGCCTGCTCGATCTTGGGAACAGAGAAGTCGATTACGCCTTCTGTATTTGACATACTGCCGGAGGAGTCGAGGAGGTAAACTCTGCTCACTCCCATTTATGCTCACCGCTCATTGCGCACAACTACCAACACCCGGAAGACCATTCAGGAATGACCTTGCAAGGATCCTGATCGAGACCTTTTTTCTCCTGACGGCTCGATCTCTATGACCATCTCGGAGATATCGCCGTACTCACTAATGATTCTTTCCTTAACTTCCGATGAAATCCTGTGCGCCTCGGCGACAGAGAGAGAGCCGTCTAGCTCGACGACCGCCTGCCCCGCGACCGATCTCCCCAAGCTCCTCAGCCTCACTCCCCTTACCCCTACCACGCCCTCCGTCCGGAGTGCGATCGAGGCGATCCTCTCTAACCTCTCAGGGCACAGGCACCCATCCAAGAGCACTACCGAGGACTCCTTGATTGAGACGTAACCCACGGTGATTATCATAAAAGATATCGCCATTCCGGCGACTGCGTCGAAGTAAGAAAAGCCGAGGGACGACAGCCATACCCCCGCTACCACCACAAAGGAGGCACCGCCATCCTTAATCGAGTTGTAGGCGTCGATCTTCATGGCCAGAGAGGATGACCTCCTGGCGAGTCCCAGTTTGTAGACCGCCAATCCTGCGGAAGAGATGCCTGCAGACGCCGCCACTGCGATGGCTAGCATCGAGTCCTGGATCTGGACGGGCTCCAGCAGGGCGATGTAGGACTCGTAAAGCATCAGCCCGCCGAGCGACATCATGGCGACCGCGGCTAAAAGCCCGAAGAGCGTCTCAGCCCTTTTGTAGCCGTGGCTGAAGATCCTGTCGGGCCTCCTCCTCGAGATCGATATGCCGACCAAAACGAGGACTGATACCACGCTATCGGCTAAGGAGTGCGCCCCGTCGGCTATGAGCGCGATGCTGCCCAGGGAGAGACCGAAGAGAATCTCCACGGCGCCAATTGCGAGCAGGAAGGCTACTGAGATCCTCAGTGCCAGGATTTCTGTCTTTATGTGGTGGTAGCTCCGCCCCCTACTGGACAATAGACGACACAGCCTTGTGGAGTTTTGATGCAGAGATAACTTTTTACGGTATGCAAAGCACTAGAAAAAGATATTTCTTTCCGGTCAAACTACTCAATCATGGGATTTTTAGAAAACCCGCACTCAATTCCATTAGAAGAGCTTGAACGCATGCTGGGCACCTCCCCTGAAGGTCTCCCTCCCGAGGAGGCTGAAAGGAGGCTCGCGGTCTACGGGAGGAACGTCCTCGAGGAGGAGAGGAGGTCCCGGCTGAAGCTCTTTCTAAGGCAGTTCAAGAGTGTGCTGATATACGTGCTCATCCTCGCTTCTGCGATCGCCCTGCTGTTGGACAAGGTGGAGGACTTCTTTGTCATTGTCGGGATCGTGCTCCTCAATGGGAGCATAGGGTTCTGGCAGGAAATGAAGGCCGAAGCCTCCATCCAGTCGCTGAAGAAGATGGCCGAGAGCAGGGTCTCGGTGGTCAGGGGCGGAAGAACAATCACGATACCCTCCTCGGAGCTCGTTCCGGGCGATGTCGTCTCGGTGTCTGAGGGGGACGTGGTCGCTGCGGACATCAGGCTCTTCGAGAGCAACGGGCTCATGGTGGACGAGTCGACGATTACCGGGGAGTCGGTGCCATCCTCGAAGGACGAGTCGCGCGTCCTTCCCCCCCAGACGCCCCCGTACGAGATGTCCAACATGCTCTTCTCCGGTACGACGGTCGTAAGGGGGTCCGGGAGAGGCTACGTCTGCAAGACTGGCAGCGGCACGTACCTCGCGTCGATCGCCGAGAGGGCGAAGGAGGAGTCCCCGGACAGCCCGCTCACCCGAGCGGTGAAGGAGTTCTTCAAGAGGTACGTGGTCCTTCTGGTGGCGGTCTTCGCCTCCGTGGGAGTTGCAGGGGTACTCCAAGGAAGGGAGATAGGCAACCTCTCGTACCTGCTCGTGGCGCAGATGGTCTCTGCGGTCCCAGAGGGCCTCCCGCTCGTCATTACGATAGTGATGGTGGTGGGGGCGGTCGCGCTCAGCAGGAAGAAGACGCTGACGAGGCACCTGCCCGCGGTGGAGACCCTGGGGAGCGCTACCGTGATAGCCTCGGACAAGACTGGCACGATCACAGAGGGGAGGCTGGAGGTCAAGGAGGTCTACTCAGTAGACCCGGAGATGGCAAGGCTCGGGGCGGCGCTCTGCAACGACTCGGACGGCAAGGCAGGGGACCCGCTGGACCTGGCGCTCAGCAGGTGGGTCGGTGAAGAATACAACCAGCTCAGGGAGGAGAACAGGAGGGTCTGGTCATTCCCGTTCGACACGAAGAGGAGGTTCATGGCGACAGCCAACGATGTGTCCGGCAGGAGGGTCTTGTTCGTCAAGGGCGCGTTCGAGGAGCTCAGGAAGCTCTCCGAGGGTACCGATGGAGATTTGGAAAACCTCGAGAGGCAGCAGGACGGGATGGCCTCCCGCGGGCTCAGGACGATCGCGATCGCGACAGGGGACTTTTCGGAGGGCCGGGATCCGGACGGCTGGAGGTTGAGGATCGTGGCCCTGGTCGGCTTCCTAGATCCGCCAAAGGAGGGTGTTAGAGAGGCAGTCATCACAGCGAAGAGGGCAGGGGTCAAGGTCCTCATGATAACTGGAGATCACCCGCTGACGGCTAAAGCGATCGCAGGCTCTGTCGGGATATTCAACGAGGGCGAGAGGATCCTCACGGGGATAGAGGTCGACGGGATGGACGACGAATCCCTCTACAGGGCGCTCCAGGAGTCTTCCGTGGTAGCCAGAGCGCTGCCCGAGAACAAGTACAGGATAGTGAAGGTCCTGCAGGAGAGGGGGGAGATCGTAGCGGTCACCGGGGACGGGGTGAACGACGTGCCGGCGCTTAAGGCGGCGGACCTCGGGATAGCGATGGGCTCTGGCAGCGAAGCCGCGAAGAGCGTTGCGAAGATGGTCATTCTCGACAGCAACCTCAGCATCATCGTGGACGCAATAAAGAGGGGGAGGGTCATCGCGGACAACATCAGGAAGGTGATCTACTACCTCCTTTCCACCAACATGATGCAGATCGTCCTGCTCGCGCTCTCTGTCTTTGCCGGGTACCCGATCCCCCTCCTCCCGATCCAGATCCTTTGGATAAACATCGTGACCGACGGGGTGCAGGACAAGTTCTTCCCGTTCGCGGATGAGGAGGGAGACGTGATGGCAAGGTGCCCGAGGAAGCCCAAGGAGCAGTTCTTCGACGGGGTGCAGGTCTTCAGGATCGGCTTCTTCGGGGCGATTACTGGGGCTGCAGCCCTGCTGCTCTTCAGTCACCTGCTGGGAGCTTACGGGTACGAGCTCGCGGTGTCGATAACGTTCACCACGGTAGCTGCTGCGCAGTGGTTCAACGGGATACAGGCTCAGAAGGAGAGGGAGCCTTTCTTCAGGGGGGTCAAGAGGAGCTTCCGGGTGAACCCGTACGCGTATCTCGGAGTCCTGTTGGGTATGACGCTCCAGCTCGCGGCGGTCTACCTCGTCCCTGGCGTCTTCGGCGCCATCCCCCTAGGCATGGAGCACTGGCAGTACGTCGCTGCGTTCTCTGCTTTCTCCTTCTTCGTGGTCGAGGTCAGGAAGCTATTAGAGGGGAAGATCTTCAGGGAGCGAAGCTGCCAACCCAAAATATTTTTACCAGTTCAGACAACAAAGGAGCTATGAAGTTCCTAGTAACCGGCGGCGCGGGTTTCATAGGGTCCAACATAGTCTGGAGGCTCGTCTCGGAGGGGCATGAAGTCTCGGTCCTCGACGACATGAGCCTTGGGAGGAGCGAAAACCTCCCAAAGGGGGTCAGGATCGTCCAGGGAGATGTCAGGGACAGGATCCTCTTCGAGGATGCGTCCAAAGGCGTCGACGTGGTCTTCTACGAGGCCGCTAGGAGTTCGTCCCCGATGTTCAGCCCGGACCCTAGAAACGGGGTGGAGGTGAACGTCATGGGCTTCCTCAACGCCCTCGAGGCTGCGAGGAAGTTCGGCTTCGCGATCGTTTACGCCTCAACGTCCTCGCTGTACAGCAGGTGCGAGCCCCCACACAGCGAGGGGATGGCTGTGGTCCCAGGGTCTTTCTACGAGTACTCGTTCCTCGCCCGGGAGGGGGCAGCCAGGCTATACCATGAGCTGTACGGAGTCAGGGCGGTCGGGCTGAGGTACTTCAGCGTCTACGGCCCCAGGGAGGAGGCTAAGGGCAAGTACGCGAACAACATCTCTCAGTTCGCGTGGGAGATGATGGAAGGGCGGCGCCCAGTGATATACGGCGACGGAACTCAGACTAGGGACTTTATTTTCGTCGAGGATGTCGTGGAAGCGAACCTGCTCGCGATGGAAGCCGCGAACCATGAGGGGGGCGAGGTCTTCAATGTCGGCACCGGGGTCGAGACGACGTTCAACAGGATAGTCGAGCTACTCTCTGACGAGCTTGGCTCGGAAGCGAGACCGTTGTACGTAGAAAACCCGATCAAGAACTATGTCAGGCGCACGCTGGCTGACACTACAAAATCGGAGAGGCTGCTGGGATTCAAGGCGAGGACCCCGCTGAGGGAGGGGATCAGGAGGACCATAGAATACTACAAGTTGACAAGAGGCGCCTCGCTTCGTCGCTCGTGATGGCTCAATTGGGGACCTGAAAGGCAGCCTTTGTTCTTATTCTCATTAAGCTTGGGCTGAACATTTAGAAGCTGGGAACTGACCGAGGACGTCCCTCATCTTTCGATTGAATCCACGATCCTCTTGGCTGAATTTCCGTCTCCGAATGGGTTCTGCCAGCCCACATTGGCCCTTAGCATCTCCCGGGCGCAGTCCAGGATCCTTTGTGGGTCGGTTCCCGAGAGCACATTCGCGCCGACCTCGACCGTTTCGGGGCGCTCGGTGTTGTCCCTCAGGGTGACGCACGGGACTCCCAGGATGCAAGCCTCCTCCTGGACGCCGCCCGAGTCGGTGAGGATGAGATCCGCACCCCGCTCTAGCATCAGGAACGTCAGGTAATCCACCGGATCCACCATCCTTACCGAGGCACCCACGTGCAGCCCATATGCGGAGATCCTCTTCCTTGCCCTCGGGTGCACCGGATACACTACTTCCCTCCCCAGCTCCTTGGAGACGAGCTCCAGTCCCCCGAGGATCCTCCTCAGCCTCTCCGGGGAGTCTACATTCTCCTGCCTGTGGACGGTCGCGAGGAAGTAGCGGTCTAGGCAGAGCTCCGAGCGGATGTCCCTGCCCTCGGTGAGCGAGAGGTTCTGGTTGACGGCATCCACGATGGTGTTTCCGGTCACGCGGATCTTCTCCTGGTCCAAACCCTCCCGGAGGAGGTTCTGCATCGATACCTCGGTCGGCGCGAATAGGATGTCCGAGACGTGGTCTGCGACGATCCGGTTGATCTCCTCTGGCATCGACATGTCACCGCTCCTGAGGCCTGCCTCGACATGACCGACTTTGATGCGCATCTTTGACGCCGCGAGTGTGCCCGCGAGGACTGTGTTCGTGTCCCCCTCGACCAGCACGTAATCCGGCTTCTCCTCAGCTAGCACCCGCTCTATCCCCATCAGCATCCTCCCAGTCTCCTCGCCGTGGGTACCGGAACCGACGTTCAGATTGTGCCTGGGCGGGCGGAGGCGGAGGACCTCGAAGAAGACCCGGTCCATGTTGTGGGAGTAGTGCTGCCCAGTGTGGAGGACGAAGTGATCTATCCCCCGCGCCTCCAGTTCCCGTACCACAGGCGACATCTTGATTATCTCAGGCCTCGTCCCGAGGACGACCGCGACCTTCAACCAAATGCACCGAGATCAGGTGGCTCAAAACACGCTTTTATCGGCTGCGATCCCAGCTGCCAGTTTGCAGTATTCCCAGTACGAAGGAGTGCGCAGGGGGGAAGGGCAGGGATTGATCGGGCGCTACCTGTTCCTGCCCACCGGGAACTTGACCGCTTCGGGGACCTTGTTTAGCTCCCTCAGGATTATCTCGGTGAGATCGCTCATCGACCTGACGAGCTTAGATGGGGGGCAAGGGTAAAGGACAGTCGCGTTAATCCAGCTGGCCTCCGGGGTGAAGATCACCCGCGGGCCAGCCTCGATCACGCTCCTGAAAGCGACTGGGCAGTTGCCCGACTCGCACGCGTGGAGCATCCCATCTATGTCTGGGCGGATGTAATCGGTGACGCACTTGACCAGGATCTCTCTGACCACATTGAGGTCGCTCTCGTACGCAAGGTTGAAGGTCACGGTTCCGACCCTCACGGGCGAGAGGCGGCTCCCGTAGGTAGCTACTATCTCCGAGAGGACGGTCGAGTTAGGCACTGTGAGGATCCTCCCGGTGACGGACCAGAAGGAGGACTCGTCTCCAACCTCCACTAGGGTAGTCATCAGGTACCCAATGTCCACGACTATGCCACGCACATCACCAATCTTCACGCTGTCGCCGATGGTGTAAGCCCTCCTCACGTTTATGTAGACCCATCCGATGAAGTTCGAGATGAGCGGGCTGAGCGAGTAGGATAGGATCAGACCGATCACCCCGAAGGAGAAGACGAATATCAGGAGCTCCCTGAAGACGAATGAGATTACCGCGGCGAGCGCGAGGGCGAGGAGTGTAACCTTAGTCACCCTCCCCACGGAGACCCTCGAGTGGAGATCGTCTATCTTAGAGATCAATAGGACATAGAGAACCTCCGATAATATCAGGGCAACTAGGAATATGACTGCAGAGAGGATGGACTCGACGACGTATTGCCCGTAAGGGAGCTTTTCGATGTCTTTGAGGAACATCGCGTAGAAGACGAGCAACACGCCCGCTAAGGACAGGTACACCACCAGCTTGCTCTTGGAAGGCCTACCCTTTGCGACGAGCATCCTCGCCCGCTTCATCCTCATGACAACTGCAATGAAACGGGCGAGCCTTATGAACCTCAGCGAACGGAGTGCTGCCCCTATCAGGGGGAGGGACTCGAAGTAGGCGAAAAGATAAGCCGGCACCATTGCCAACAGGTCTATCCAGTGCTGCTTTACATAGCCGCGCGTTTCTTTTGACGACCTGGCATCCGCCACGAAGTCCGCGGCGAAGACCGAGCATATGGCCAGGTCCAGCGCATATACGACATCGATCCAGAATTCCTCTAAGGGGACCATGAAGTCGACCACGAGAAGTGCTATCGAGAGTATCGCGAGCGCAGCCATCAGCAGCTCACGTGCAAACCCGGTGTTCACCTACGATTCCGCTCCACTAGAGGGAAAGCGGATTTCCGGAGGTTTTTATTCTTTACCCCAAACATGGCGAGTGAACGCACGGAATGACACGATCCAACAGCAGAGTGATCTTTTGGATGCGATTTGTTTGAAAGGGAATTGGTTTGGGATGCCGAATTTTTGGGAAGTAAAGCGAAAGTTTAGAAGATCAGATATCAATTTCTCTTTCCTGAAAGGGGATTTAACAACAGCCGAGATCGGTCTCCAAGCCCTCATCTTTACTAGTGAACCCCTATATACGCCACAGTAACCTCGACTGCATTACTGAAGTAGCCCCTTGTAGACTCCTTTGTCAAGGTTCAGGCGTGGTCGATGAATGACCAGCCGGTCCGGGGCAGAGGGAGCCAGAAGAGCACTGTCACTAAACCAGTTTTCCAATCTGCAGCCTCTAATTTTCTTAGATCCGACAGGGTTAAGAAGAGAGCACTCTCAACTCATCAGCGATGGTGGACGCCATGGGAGCGGTGGTCGCGGAGTCCCTTTCCAAGAAGTTCGATTCATTCACTGCTGTCGAGAGCGTCAGCTTCGAGATCGGAGAGGGGGAAGTATTCGGCCTGCTCGGTCCGAACGGAGCAGGAAAGACCACGACGATCAGGATGCTCGCCTGCATAATTTCCCCGACCTCAGGCACGGCTTCAGTCTGCGGGAGCGACATCAGGACGGAGCCAACAGCGGTCAGAAGGAAGGTCGGGATACAGACCGAGAGCCCAAGCCTGTATGAGAGGCTCACCGCCGTCGAGAACCTCGAGTTCTTCGCCAAGGCTTATGGGATGACCGACCAGTCGGCTATCCGCGCTAGGATAAAGGAGTTGCTCGAGTTTTTTGACCTTTGGGACAGAAGGGAAGAGAAGGTTGCGGTCTTCTCAAAGGGGATGAAGCAGAAGCTAGCCATCGCGAGGGCAATAATACACCGCCCCCCAGCCCTCTTCCTGGACGAGCCGACCTCGGGCCTGGATCCCGAGGCCGCGAAGCTGATACGGGATCTCATAGTCAAGCTGAGCAGGCTTGAGAGGAGAACGATCCTCCTCTCCACACACAGGCTCGAGGACGCGGAGCGTATATGCGACAGGGTCGGGATAATCAGCAGGGGCAGGCTGGTGGTCACAGGCACGCCGGAGAACCTTAGGATCAAGGCAGCAGGGGAGGCGAAGGTGGAGGTGATGGTAAACGGGAGTGCTTCAGGATATGCCGGCGCCATCGAGGGGCTTCCAGGCGTCTCAAACCTCGCAGTCGAGGGGAATAAGATCGTCGTCGGGACAAGGGACCCGGTGGGAACGACGCCGGAGGTTGTCAGGAGGCTCGTCGGGGCTGGGGCGCAGATACTAGCTGTCAGACCTTACCTCCCCTCGCTGGAGGAGACCTACCTTAGGCTCATGGGGGAGACAGCAGGATGAAGCTCGAGAACGCGATGGTCGTATTCTGGAAGGACTGGAAGGAGATAAGGAGAAACTACCAGGTCCTGGCGCCGATCCTCTTCGTCCCGATGATCTTCACCACAGTCCTCCCCCTCATGCTGGTCGTGGTGCCCTCCGCGGTCGGGGTGCCGGGCACCACTATCCAGTTCCTTGGACCCATGTTCGAAAACCTACCCGAGGAGATCAAGGCGGCTGTCGAAGGGATGGTTGTGGAGCAGTCGATGATATACATCTTCGCGCTCTACTTCTTTGCACCGTTCTTCCTCATCATCCCGATTATGGCCTCGAGCGTGATAGCCTCGGACAGCTTTGCAGGGGAGAAGGACCGGAAGACACTCGAGGCCCTTCTCGCCACCCCGCTGACGGACGGGGAGCTGCTGCTTGGGAAGGTTCTCGTCGCTTTCATACCCTCGATGCTCGTTACTGTCGCCTCGTTCGCATTGTACTGCGTGGTCGTCGACCTGGCTTATGTGCTACGCTTCGGTGGGGAGGCCCTGTTGCCAAACGCGCTCTGGCTCATGCTGATTTTCGGGGTCACCCCCGCAGTGGCTCTTGCGGGGATCGGGCTCACCGTGATCATCTCGCTCCGCGTGAAGGGGTATCGGGAGGCCCAGCAGATGAGTGCTGTGCTGATAGTCCCGGTGCTGGCGCTGGTCTTCGCGCAGGTCGGTGGGGCGATCTTCTTCGGGCAGACGATGATACTACTGATGGCTGCTGCCTTCGCTTTCGTGGACGCCGTGGTCCTCGCGCTTGGGATAAAGAGGTTCCGTAGGGAGGACCTGCTGACCAAGTGCTGCTGAGGGCGCCGAGCAGTTCGGGAGGGATAAGCATAAAGATAATGGAGAAGGATCATCTCCCGTGGCGGAGTTATGGATTTGCCAGCCAGGATTGTTTTTGCATCTTCGATAGTGCTCGTGCTTCTCTCGATCGCATCTTCCCAGGCGGTATCTA
This sequence comes from Thermoproteota archaeon, assembly GCA_030055575.1. Lineage (GTDB taxonomy): Archaea > Thermoproteota > Methanomethylicia > Methanomethylicales > Methanomethylicaceae > Methanosuratincola. The sequence goes on from JASFYL010000004.1 coordinate 30,509, forward strand.
CTGAAGTGAACATCTGGTTGGACACGGACACCTCGCTCTACTCGCTCGGGGAGCCAGTCCACATAGTGATCTCAGGGCCTCCTTGTCAGGTCTCGGTCTCGGTAACCGGGCCCTCTGGGGAGGAGGTCTTCAGGGACGACGCGCTCGAGATCGGCACCTCGGGGAGCGTGAACGTTACTCTCCAGACTGCAGGGTTCGCGCTAGGCTCCTACAACATCACTGTAAACGGATCGGCAGGGATTTGCAGCCGTTGGTTCAGGCTGGTGGAACCTTTCATATCCGTCTCTTGCTCAGCAGCCTCACCCGATGGCGAACCCCTCTCCAGACCCGCGGAGGTCTACTACTACTTCAACGGGACTGCGATAACCCTCTTCGTCAATGTCTCGGCACCAAACAACCACCTCGCGGCATCGGTCGATCTTGGGTGGCTCGGGGTGGGGGCGACCGGGTTCTCCCCGGCTGATGGGGGCACATGGGCGAGCGGAACGGCAGCAGACGGCTCGGCGTGGTACGTGTTCCTCGTGAACTGCACCGTACCCAGGGAGCTCTGCTCTCAGGGTCTCTTCGAGACGAGGGTTGAAGCTGCCACAGCGGCGGGGGCCTCGGGCACTGCAGTCTTTCTGGCGGCTCTAAACTTCCAGCCGACCGAATTGGACAGCAGGCTCGGCGGATCTACCACGGACTGGAAGGGGATAACGGACTTCACCAACGTTACTGGGCTCACGTTCGAGTTCTTTAACGGCAGCGCCTCTGTCGCCAAGTTGACCTACACGGGTGTGGTCAACCTCTGCGACCAAGTCACTGCGCGGTCGCTGCTTAGCCTGAGCCGGCACATAGACGCGGGTCGGGGCAGGATCTGGGTGAACGCCTCCGCGCTGCCGGCGTTAGACTCCCCCGCGGAGGTCAGGATGTACGGGCTGTCATTCCCGAGGCAGCCAGGGGTACTCTTCGATGGGGAACCTGTCTTAAGGTCAGGTCAGACCTCGGGAGGGCCCGTGCGCTCATTATCATGGGACTCCGACAATGGGCGCCTAATTCTCGAGGTGGGCCGGATTGGGGAGCTGGTGGCCGACGGGGATCCTCCCTACGTCGCGTACATGGAGCCCGGGGACGGGAACTACACGCGGAGTCCTACGCCCTCATTTAGGATCCTCCTCTCGGACGCCGCCTCAGGGGTCGATCCAACCACCGTAGCGCTCCATGTCGACGGCAAGCAGCTCAGCCCCGCTGCCGCCTCAGAGCGGGGTGGCAGCCTCTGGGTCAACGTAACTACACCGCCGCTCGAGGAGGGCTGGCACCACTTCCTGCTGACTGCGAGCGACATGCTCGGGAACTTGGGGGTCGCGACCTTTGCGATAGCAGTGGACACGACACCTCCAGAGGTAGTCTCCTTCCTGCCTGAGGGCGGATCGTACACCGGAGATCCGATGCAGAGGCTTGCTGTGAGGTTTGCGGACGCGCTCTCCGGAACCTCTCGCGCAATCCTATTCATCAACTCATCTAGAGTTGCGGAGGTGACAGGCGACTTGATCGAGTACACTCCCGCGACCGACCTGGCGGAGGGCCCATGCAACGCCACCGTCCTGGTCTCTGACGGGGTCGGGAACGAGCGGACGTTCAGCTGGTCATTCATCGTGGACCGAACTCCTCCCAGGATAGTCTACTTCCACCCAGAAGACGCTATGATAGTCCCGTACAACGACTCGGTCTACGCCAGCTTCGAGGACGACCTGGGGACAGACCTCAGCAGGATCAGCCTCAAGATAGACGGGGTCGAGGTCGCGGGCTTCATCAATCTGACCGACAGGACGCTCCTCTACTTCCCAGCTCCACCGCTATCCAGGGGCGTGCACGAAGCCACGATCACTGTCTACGATCTAGCAGGCAACAACGCCACAAAGAGCTTTCGCTTTAGGGTCGACGACATACCCCCCTTAGTGACTGATAGGTCTCCTAAGCACGGGGAAGTGCTCACGAGCAGAACCGTGACAATCAGCGCCACGCTCTTCGACAACATAGAGGTTAAGCCAGACCTGGTAAAGGTCGTTGTAGACGGGGTCGATAGGACCTTCCAGTCTTCGGTTACGAAGACCAAGGTGACCTGCCAGCTCCCCCTCGACTACGGGGAGCATACGGTCGAGATCGTCCTCTTCGACACCTCCTACAACAGCAACATAGTATCCTGGAGCTTCAAGGTCATGGAGCCCCAGGCGGTTCCCCATGAGCTCGTCAGGGATATCATAATAATGTCTGCGCTCGTGGTGGGCATAGTCATTGCGCTCGTGCTGGTCTTCGTGCTGGGCAGCCGGAGGGGGAGGGAGAAGAAGTATTAACTTGCTAACCAGTACCTGGGAACGCGCATAGAAGAGTCGCGCTGGGCATCCGGTACGGATGACCGACGGGAGCTCAGTATGACTCGCGGTGGTAGCTTCCGACAGTTCTCCTCCCCCTGATGAGCATCAGGTCTCCCCTGATCCACCCGCTCAGGACGCGAAGGATCCCGTACTTCTCGAGTCGCCTCGCCGATGCCTTCACCAGCGTCTTCCGGGTGTAGACGACCTTGCCGAGTCGCCTCAGCCGAAAGCCTAGCTCGACGTCGTCACAGAGCGGGTAGTCGGTGTACCCTCCCACCTCGAAGAACTTGTCCCTGAGGACGGCTGTGTTGGTCCCCCTCGTGCCGACCACGCCCATGCGGTACGTGACGTCCGAGAAGAGGTTAATGAAGAAGTATAGAAGGAGGTACCGGAACTTCTTTTCGATCGGGGCGTCCGGCCCGCATACGGCAACGACCCCCTCCGAGAAGCCCGAGAGTATCCTCTCGAGCCAGTCCTGAGAAGGCGCGATGTCCGCGTCGGTGTGGACGAGTATCCTACCCCTAGCGACCTTGGCTCCGTCGTTCCTTGCCCCCCCGACCCCCTTCCCGCTCTGGTATATCACCCTGTCCGCGAGCCTGGAGGCAACTTCGACCGTCCTGTCGCTGCTTCCTCCGTCAACGACTATCAACTCATAGTAGGACCGCGGCAGGGTCTGCCTCGAGAGGTAGCCCAGCGTCTTTCCTATAACCTTCTCCTCGTTGTAGGTGGGTATTATCACAGAGATCTCGACCAACTGGGGTCACCCAATCATGCAGCTTCCTCTCTGGCAGCCCGCACATCCCTCTTCTTCCTGCGGGGCGGTTGCCGGTGCTCCCTAGCGGGGGTCGACCTGGCAGTTGAGATCAGGTCCGTGAGGCAGGAGAGCGCCTTTGCCACGTCCCCAGTCGAGATCACCACGATGGTGTCCGTGAAGCAGCTGACAGTCTCCTCGATGTTCACCCCTATCCTGGAGAGGGCACTGTAGAAGGCGGAGATGCACCCTGGGGTGTCGATTATCTCGCCTGGGCTCTGTATCATCAGGGCTGCCAGGTTCTCCTTTCGATCCAGAACCTCCGACTGGTCAAAGCGGGGGGAGATACTTCCTACCATCCGCTGGTCGAGTATGATTGTGATCGAAGTGGAGCCGACGAGGATCTGAAGAAAATCGTTCCAGAACTTCTCAAGCAGCCCCTGAAGCGCCTTCAGCGTCCGCTCGGATTTCTGGACTGAGAGCTTCGCGACATCAGTCCTTACGTTGAGTATGCTGCCTGCCACGACGCGGTTGACGCCGAAGATCCCGTCCTGCGCGCCGAGCCTTGCCCTCCGGACCGACGTCGTTATCCCGGCGAGCTTAACCTTCCTTCCCAAGACCTCCGAGACCTTTGGGCTGAGCATCCTTGCGACCGAGCTGTAGTTCGCGTAGCCGCGCCTCATCGCGTCCTGGAGCGGGGGGTCCTGGTCGATGAGTTCCTGGACGACCTTCGAGACTGACTTGACCATTTTTTGTCACTTTTGCCGAATAAACTAATAAAATGACCAAAAACAATATAAATTTTCGCCCTTCTCTCACAGAAGGGTGCAGGAGTTGCTCAATCGGGAGAAGGGAGTCCTCGTCCTTGAGGACGGATCCGTGTTCTACGGCAGACCCTTTGGCGCGAGGAAGAAGGTCTTCGGGGAGGTCGTCTTCTCCACCTCCATGGTAGGTTACCCGGAGTCGCTGACCGACCCCTCGTACAGAGGGCAGATACTCACGCTCACCTACCCGATAGTCGGGAACTATGGTGTGCCTTCGTGCGAAGCGGGGCAGATCCCGGACTGCTTCGAGTCGGACGGGATAAAGGCAGAGGGGCTAATCGTGCATGACCTGTGCGACGAGCCGAGCCACTGGACCAGCGGCAGGACATTAGACCAGTGGCTGAAGGACGAGGGCATCCCAGGACTCTACGGGATTGACACAAGGAAGCTCACCAAGAGGCTCAGGGAGAGGGGGGTTATGAAGGGAGTCCTCCAGGCGCTCGGAAAGGGGGAGGAGCCAGATGTCGAAGGGCTCTTCGACGAGCTGGCGAGATCGCGCATTGAGGAAAGGAACCTAGTCGAGGAGGTGTCGATCAGGAGACCCCTCGTCTACGAAGGGAGGGGGCCCACGGTCGTACTCATCGACTGCGGAGTAAAGCTCAACATCGTGAGAAACCTGGTCAGGAGGGGAATCAGGCTCGTCAGGGTGCCTTTCAGCGCCACCATAGAAGAGGTGCTCAGCTACGACCCCTCAGGGGTCTTCCTGAGCAATGGTCCCGGGGACCCGAAGAGGTGTGTGGAGACGATCAAATGTATGGAAGGGCTCCTCGAGACAGACATCCCCATAATGGGGATATGCCTTGGGAACCAGATACTCGCGCTTGCCTCGGGCGGGGAGACATACAAGCTGAAGTACGGGCACAGGGCCCAGAACCAGCCCGTGATCGACCTTAAGGGGGGCAGGGGCTACATCACCACGCAGAACCATGGTTACGCAATAGAGGAGGACTCCATCCAAAATACGCCGTTCCGGGCTTCCTATGTCAACGCCAACGACAAGACGATCGAGGGAATAGCCCACCAAGAGAAGGAGATCTTCGCGGTCCAGTGGCACCCAGAAGCGTCTCCGGGCCCATTCGACACGGAGTTCCTATTCGACAGGTTCGTAGAGTCAGTGAGGAGGCATTCCAATGCCTAAGTTTCCATGGCTCAAGAAGGTGCTTATCCTCGGTAGCGGGGCGATCAAGATAGGAGAGGCTGCGGAGTTCGACTACTCCGGAAGCCAGTGTATAAAGGCGCTACGTGAGGAGGGGATAGAGACCGTTCTTGTGAACCCGAACATAGCGACCATCCAGACCGACCCGAGGCTCGCAGGCAAGGTCTACCTCCTCCCCGTCACACCAAAGTACGTCGAGATGGTGATAGAGAGGGAGAGACCAGACGGGATACTCCTCGGGTTCGGCGGTCAGACTGCACTCAACTGCGGGGTCCAGCTGGCGAGGAGGGGAATCTTGGACAAGTACGGCGTCAAGGTTCTAGGCACTTCCATAGACTCGATAGAGACGACCGGAGACAGGGAGAGGTTCAAGCAGACGATGGTGAACGCAGGGATCAATGTCCCTAGGAGCGGCTCCGCAAACTCGATATCGAAGGCGATAGAGCTCGCGAAGGAGATCGGTTACCCGGTCATAGTAAGGGTCGCTTACACGCTCGGCGGAAAGGGGTCAGGGGTGGCCTACGACGAGAAGGACCTTGTCGAGATAGCGGAGCGGGGCCTCGCCCAGAGCATGATAAAGCAGATCCTGGTCGAGGAGTACCTCAACCATTGGAAGGAGGTCGAGTATGAGGTCGTAAGGGACTACGAGGACAACTGCATCACAGTATGCAACATGGAGAACCTCGACCCGCTGGGAGTCCACACCGGGGACTCTATCGTCGTCGCGCCGTCCCAGACGCTGACTAACTATGAATACCACATGCTCAGGAGCGCTTCAATAAGGGCAATACGCGCGCTAGGCATCATAGGTGAGTGCAACATCCAGTGGGCACTCGACCCGAAGAGCAACGACTTCAGGGTTATTGAGGTGAACTCGAGGCTCTCGAGGAGCTCCGCGCTAGCCAGCAAGGCGACGGGTTACCCGCTAGCCTACGTCGCAGCAAAGCTGGCAATCGGTTATAGCCTAACCGAGCTTACGAACAGGGTCACCGGGGTGACCACCGCATGCTTCGAGCCTGCGCTCGACTATGTCATCGTCAAGTACCCGAGGTGGGACTTCCAGAAGTTCAGGAACGTCGACCCGCACCTAGGACCGCAGATGAAGTCGGTCGGGGAGGTCATGGCGATCGGCAGGTGCTTCGAGGAGGCGCTCCAGAAAGCGATCAGGATGCTCGACATCGGGAAGAGGGGGGCGGTCTGCAACCCGGACGAGCCCGAGGGGGACCTCGAGGCGGAGCTAGCGCGCCCGACCGACAAGAGGCTCTTCTACGTCGTCAAGGCACTCAGGACAGGGATGCCCGTTGAGAGGGTTTACGAGCTCTCGGGGATAGACCCGTGGTTCCTGAAGAAGATCAAGAGGATGATCGATATAGAGACCGAGCTCAGGGGCGCGAGGCTTGAGGAGGGCGCTGTAGAGCTGGTGAGGGAGGCTAAGAGGCTAGGGTTCTCGGACCTTCAGATCGCCGTTTGTACAGGGGCGTCGGAGGACGAGGTGAGGGAGTTCAGGAGGTGCCACGGCATAGTCCCGGTCGTGAAGCAGATCGACACGATGGCAGCGGAATGGCCCGCAAGGACAAACTACCTCTACGTGACGTACGGGGGCGACGAGGACGACATCGACTTCGGGAGGAGGCGGAAGGCGATGGTCCTTGGCGCCGGCGTGTTCAGGATAGGGACGAGCGTGGAGTTTGACTGGTGCGGCGTAAACACCGCTTGGGGGCTTAAGAAGGAAGGGTTCGAGGAGACGATAATAGTGAACAACAACCCGGAGACGGTCTCCACGGACTACGACGTCCCTGACAAGCTCTACTTCGAGGAGCTCACGTTCGAGAGGATAATGGATATCGAGGAGAAGGAGAGGGTCGAAGGTGTTGTGCTCAGCGTGGGGGGGCAGATACCGAACAACCTCGCGGTGAGGCTCTCCAATGCGGGGATGAGGATCCTCGGGAGCTCCGCGGAGAGTATAGACCTCGCTGAGGATCGGTCCAAGTTCAGCGACCTGCTCGTTAGGCTAGGGATACCCCAGCCCAGGTGGAAAGCACTGACGAGCATGGAGGAGGCGAAGGCGTTCGCCAAGGAGATCGGGTTCCCCGTGATCGTTAGGCCGAGCTACGTCCTCTCGGGCGCGGGAATGCGAGTTGTGTACAACGAGGAGGCTCTCGACGGACTGAGGTCGGCAATAGCGCTCTCGAAGGAGCACCCCATGGTGATGTCCAAGTTCCTCCAGTCTGCCAGGGAGGTCGACGTAGACGGGGTTGCGGACGGGGAGGAGGTCTACATAGGCGCCGTACTCGAGCACCTCGAGTCGGCAGGGATACACAGTGGCGACGCGATAATGTGCATACCTCCCAGGACCCTGAGCGAGGAGGTGGTCAGGAAGGTAAGGGACTACACGGAGAGGATAGCACGGGGGCTCGGGATAAGGGGGCCGTTCAACGTTCAGTACATAGTCAAGGAGGAGGAAGTCTACGTAATCGAGTGCAACCTAAGGGCTTCCAGGACTTTCCCGTTCGTGAGTAAGACCATAGGGGTCAACCTGATGGACATCGCCTGCGCGGTCATGGCGGGGAAGAGGATACGAGACCTCGGTTTGTCCCCACCTGGGGAGCTGCCACACTCCGGGGTCAAGGTCCCGGTCTTCAGCTTCATGCGCCTCACAGGCGCGGACACGCTCTTGGGGGTCGAGATGCTGAGCACCGGGGAGGTCGCGTGCATCGGGGAGAACTTCACGGACGCGCTGATGAAGTCCCTCGAGGCAGCCGAGATCAGGATACCTGACGCCGGTTCCTCGGTGCTGGTCACGGTCGGGAACGGCGGGAAGAAGACCGTGATAATACCTTTCATATGGGTTCTGAAAAAGGAGGGCTTCAAGATCTACGCCACCGAGAAGACCTCGAGGGCGCTCGAGGAAGCCAAGCTCAAGGACATCGTCACGCTCCACAAGATCAGGGAGGTAGACAAGAAGCCGAACATATCCGAGGAAATAGCATCAGGGAACATCGACCTGGTGATAAACATCCCCGTGGAGGAGTCTAAGGAGGAGATGGAGGACGAGTACCTGATAAGGAGGATGGCAGTCGAGTTCAACGTGCCGGTCATGACAACGCTCGAGCTGGTCTCGGCGCTCGTGGGCGTGATAAAGTACAGGCACGCGAACCCGCTGACGATAAAATCGCTCAACGAATACATGGACGCGCTACCATGGAGGAGCTGGTAAGCCGCAGGCAGTGTTCGATCACACCTGTTGCTACATACCTCTGAACCGTCATCAATTGCTACACTACTCCATTGCCAGGTAAAGGTGTTTTTATACTTGGACGGAATATCCTTCCATAACATAGCTTTTCTTTCGGAGGGCAATCTGGATGCATGTAAGGGGGACCGGGGAGGGGGGCGTGACTGTTAAGACTGCAGCCCTCTTTTCTGGGAAGGATTCTCTCTACGCGGCCTACCTGGCTGAGGGTCTTGGTTTAGAAGTAAATGACTTGATAACCATGATCACCACGCTCGGCGAACCGTCCCCGCACTTAGAGAACATCGAGGCTATGAAGAAGGCTGCAGAGAGGATGCGGAAGAGGCTCAGGATCGTCGACCTCCGTGGAGGAGAAGGGGAACTGTTGGGAGCGCTGAGGATCACTGGTGCCTCTGGGCTCGTGGCAGGCGATGTCTTCGTCGAGGACCACATCAAGTGGCTCGAGGGGATCTGCAGGAGAGCTGGCATAGGGCTCGTTGAGCCGCTCTACAGGAGGGGCACGCTCGAACTCCTCAAAGAGATGCTCAGAGCCGGGTTTGTCGTCAAGATAATCGGGGTGGACACGAGGCTGCTCGGGGAGGATTGGCTTGGGTTCACGCTCTCAGAGGATACCCTTGACGAGTTTCTTGCAGGCATAGGTAAGGCAGATCCCCTCGGGGAGAATGGAGAGTACCATACGCTGGTCCTCGACTGCCCCCTCTATACGAGGCGTCTTGATGTGCGCTCCTCTTGGGAGGTCGTAGCTGGACCGTTGAAGTGCCTCAGGGTAGAAGTCTCCTGACACGAGTCGAACCACTGGTCAAGTGCGGAAGGAGACTTAGACCATCCCCCAGAGATTACACTTGAGGGCGCCCCCACGGGTTGGTAGGAACGAGATTCCAAGCAACCATGCGGTCGAGCATTAGGGCAGCCTGATCCTGAAGCAACACTTCGTACAATTTTTGTGAGCACTGCCACTCGACTTGCAGCAAGACAAGAGTGGGTCGTGTCTCGCACTCTCCCCCCACTATCCAGCGATTTATGGGATCCTCGTACCTCCTGCTGGGGTTAAAAGGGCTTGCCCACAAAGTTTAATACCCTTGTCGATAATGCTAATTCTACCAAACGGTGGTTAAAGTGAGCCAATTCCAATATCTATAACTGGACCGGCTTCTGTTGCCTTTTGTACTAGCCGGTCCGAGCTGAAGGGCTTAGAAATCCGAAAAAGGAGAAATTATAGAATTAGGGGAAAACGGAGCCGTTCGGCAATTCGAGGCGCCAAAAGCCGAATCTCGGCTGCTGAGGGGGGACGACGGATATGAGCTCCGCAGTCGAGTTGGCAGACCTGAGGCACGCGACCGATGTCCAGAAGCTCAAGGAGAGGATAAGGGAGATCCGAAGGTCTATCCTTGAGATGACGTCAATACGCGGGTTGCACCTCGGCTCATCGCTCTCATGCCTGGAGATAATCGCGACGCTCTACTTCCTGAAGATGCGGCACAGCCCACACAGACCCCGGTGGAAGGACCGCGACAGGTTCATACTGAGCAAGGGGCATGCCGCGCCCGCGCTCTACGCGGTATTGGCAGAGGCAGGCTACTTCCCGAAGGAGGAGCTCAGGACGCTCAAGTCGATAGGGTCGCGACTGCAGGGCCACCCTGACCTACGCACTCCGGGGGTAGACGCGCCTTCGGGATCCCTGGGACAGGGTCTCTCGATCGGCATAGGGATGGCACTCGCAGCGAGGATGCGCGGCAGCAGGAGCAGGGTATACGTGCTCGCGGGCGACGGGGAGTGCGACGAGGGTCAGGTCTGGGAGGCCATGATGACCGCCGCCCACCTCAGGCTGGGGAACCTGGTCCTGATAATAGACAGGAACGGGTGGCAATTGGACGACAGGACGGAGGAGGTTAAGCGGAAGGTCCCTCTCAGGGGCAAGCTCGAGAGCTTCGGCTGGGTGACTTATTCCATCAACGGGCACGACATCGAGAAGATCATAGAGGTCCTTGACTCGGCTGAGAAGTCAGAGCTCCCGGTGGCGATCATCGCGCACACGAAGAAGGGGAACGGCGTCTCGTTCCTCGAGGGCACAAATAAGGGGCACAAGCTGAAGCTCAGCGAGGAGGAGTACCTCGCGGCGCTGAAGGAGCTGGAGGCGAAGCCAGTTTGCGAGTAGCCTTTGGAGAGGCGATTCTGAGGCTAGGCGAGGAGGCAGAGGACATGGTGGTCCTTACCGCCGACGTTGCCAAGCCAACGCAGGTGGCAGCCTTCGGGGAGCGGTACCCCCACCGGTTCCTGAACGTCGGCATCAGCGAGCAGGACATGGTGGACATTGCGGCTGGCCTCGCTCTCAGCGAGAAGATCCCGGTGGCGGTAGCATTTGCGCCCTTCATGATGAGGGCATGGGAGCAGGTCAGGAGCACGATCTCGAGGTGTAACCTGAACGTGAAGCTCGTCGGGACGCACTCAGGTCTCTCTGCATCCGACGAGGGCAGCTCCCACCAGTCGCTAGAGGACGTGGCACTCGCCCGCGTGTTGCCCAACATGACAGTGATCGTCCCAGGGGACCGAGAGGAGGTGAAGGAGGCTACTGAGGCGGCGGTGAAGAGCCCAGGACCTGTTTACATGAGGATAGGCAGGGACGAGGATGTAAAGTTCCTCGACGAACCTTTCAGGATAGGCAGGGCAGTTGTCCTCAGGGACGGGAGCGACGTCGCAGTGATCTCCAACGGCGCCATCACAGCGGAGGCGCTCGCGGCGGCCGAGGGGGCACGGGTGGACGCGATGGTGATCCACGTGCCAACTGTGAAGCCGCTCGACGCCCAGGCGGTTGTCTCAGCGGCGAGGAAGACAGGCGCAGTCGTGTGCGTCGAGGAGCACAGCACCATAGGCGGACTCGGAAGCGCCGTGTCCGAGCTACTCTCGTCCGAGTACCCAGTCCGGGTCAGGAGGATGGGCGTCAACGACACGTTCGGGGAGTCCGGAACCTACAGGGAGCTGCTGGAGAAGCACGGGCTTAGCGCGCCGCACATAAGGAGGAGGATGGAGGAGGCTGCCGAGAAGAGGGATAGATAAGGGGGAGGGGGAAGACGGCTTGATCATCGTGCTAGAAGAGGAGTCCAAGGCGCTGGAGGAGGGCTTGGGCGGAAGGTACAGAAAGGTGAAGGTGGGCAGGCAGGTCGCCTACGTGGTGAGCAGGACTATTCCGAAGCACATCTCGGAGAGACTCTTCGGCGCAAGGATCGTCGAGACCTCGAAGGGCTACCAGCTCGCGAGCAGGGAGTTCAGTAGAGAGGGCTCGAAGGTCAGGATAGGGAAGGCGGAGTTCGGCGGCAGGGCGGTTCAGGTCTGCGCCGGACCCTGCGCGGTAGAGGGTAAGGAGCAGCTCTACGAGGCAGCGAGAGCAGTGAAGGAGGCGGGAGCAACGGTCCTCAGGGGTGGGGCATTCAAGCCAAGGACCTCCCCATACGCGTTCCAAGGGCTCGGGGAGGATGGGCTGAGGATGCTCCGCGAGGTTTCCGATGTCGTCGGGATACCCGTGCTCACCGAAGCAACCTCGCCGGAGCAGGTCCCCCTCGTCGCTGAGTACGCAGACGCCATCCAGATAGGGGCCCGGAACATGCAGAACTTTGAGCTCCTGAGGGCTGCGGGGAGGTCTGGGAAGGCGGTCGTGCTTAAGAGGGGGATATCGGCGACGATAGAGGAGTGGCTCTACGCGGCAGAGTACCTCCTGCTCGAGGGCAACTGGAACGTCATCCTATGCGAGAGGGGAATAAGGAGCTTCGACAGCTCCACCAGGAACGTCTTCGACCTAGCAGGCATGGCGCTGGTCAAGGGGCTCACGCACCTCCCCGTGATAGCAGACCCGAGCCACGCGACTGGGAGGAGGGAACTGGTCACCCCGGCGGCGAGGGCAGCCATTGCGGCTGGGGCAGACGGTCTCATCGTGGAGGTCCACCCCAGACCTGATGAGGCGCTTAGCGACGGCCCCCAGTCGCTCGACCCCCAGGGGTTCGCGATTATGATGGAGGAGGTATCGAGGATAGCCAAGGCTCTCGGAAGGGAATGACCTTTGAGGGCGATCCGTGTCGAGCTGGGAAGCCGAAGCTACGAGGTGCGTGTCGGCGCAGGCATCCTGGGCGCTGTAGGAGAGTGGCTGAAGCCCATCGCTGGTCGCGGGACCCCCGTAGTGGTAACAGTGCCTCCCGTCGAGAGGCTATACCTGGCGCAGGTCGAGGAAGCGCTGGAGAGCTGTGGTCTGGATCCCCTAGTTGTGGTGGTAGAAGACGGGGAGGATGCCAAGACCCCATCAGCCTTCCTGGATGTGGTGGGCAGGATGCTCGAGGGAGGGGCTGGCAGGGACTCGACGGTGATCTCCCTCGGGGGGGGTTGCGTCGGCGACCTCTCCGGGTTCGTCGCATCGACATACATGCGCGGGGTTGGGCTCGTCCATATCCCCACCACTCTCCTGGCACAGGTGGACAGCAGCATAGGAGGAAAGACTGCCCTGAACCACCCGAAGTCGAAGAACCTCATAGGGACTTTCCACCAGCCAAGGCTGGTGGTATCCGACGTTTCAACTTTGAAGACGCTTCCGAGAAAAGAGATCCGCTGTGGGCTCGCGGAGGTCGTCAAATACGGCGTTGTCCTGGATCGCCGGCTCTTCGAGTATGTCGAGAGCAGGGCAGAGGGCGTGTTAGCGCTCGAGGAACGCGACGCCGAGGAGGTGGTTGGCAGGTCCGTTGCGATCAAGGCAGGAATAGTCTCAGAGGACGAATCGGACATAGGCAGGAGGATGCTGCTTAACTTCGGGCACACGGTAGGCCACGCAATCGAGGCTGCCACCGGCTACAGGAAGTACAGTCATGGAGAAGCAGTCGCATTGGGAATGGTAGCAGAAAGTAAGATCGCCGAGAGGCTCGGGATGCTGAGGGGGGCGGAGCTCAGTCGAATCGAGGCACTCCTCTCAGAGCTCGGGCTCCCTACTGGAGGCGGAGGGGTGCCATTGGAAGCAGCGCTGGGGCTGATGCGCGGCGACAAGAAGGTCGAGGGAGGGGAGCTGAGGTTTGCCCTGCCCTGTGGGATCGGGTCAGGGAAGGTCGTCAGGGTGACCGATATGGGAGTGATCAAGGACGCCCTGTCTGAGGTGCTCTGAATGTCGATGTTTGAGGACAGGAGAGGCGGGGGCGGCTACAGGTATAGGATCTGTGCGTCGGTGACCGGCACGAATGAGTCAGAGATGGCGAGGGCAGCCATCGAGGGGGAGGAGCTGGGGGCGGATCTTGTGGAGCTTAGGCTCGACACGCTTGAGGGCCTGGACGCAGAGAAGGTCAGGGAGGTGTTGAGGATGACCTCCTCCCTAGGGATCCCTAGGATAGCGACCGTCATGCCTAGGTCACTCTTCGGCGGGTTCACAGGGGGACCGGCGGAAAGGGGGAGGCTGATCCTTGAGGCAGCCGACCAAGCCGAGTACGTCGATGTTGGAGCCGAGCTCGGAACCTTGTTGCCCGAGGTCCTTGGGAGGGCAACAAAGAAGGCGGAGGTTGTCCTCTCGTGGCACCCAGAGAGGGTGCTCACCCTCGCCGAAGCCAAGAAGTTCGTCGAGGCTTGGCCGGGATGCAGCGTCTACAAGGTAGCGATGCCCGCAAAGAACGCTGAGGACAACATCCGGGCGCTGGAGCTCTCGCTCGCCCTAGGCGGCGTGAGGAGGATAGTATTCTGCCACGGGAGGGGGGGCAAGGCTTCCAGGATCCTATCCCCACTCTTCGGTGCCGAATGGGTGTACGCGTCCCTACGGGCTGGTCGGGAAACTGCGCCGGGTCAGCTGGGAATAGCAGACCTGAGGAAGATCAGGGAGGCACTCGCTTGAGCACCAGCAGGACGAGGCTATTCTGCATTATAGGGGACCCTGTAGAGCACTCGGTCAGCCCGGAGATCTTTACCAGGGCTTTCTCGGCCCGCGGCATGGATGCAGCATACCTCGCGTTCAGGGTCCCTTCGGAGAGGCTTGGCGAGGCGATCATGGGGTTGAAGGCGATAGGGTTCGCGGGATGCAATGTAACCATCCCCCACAAGTTGCGCGTGATGGATCACCTGGACTGGATCGACGAGACCGCGAGGGTGGCTGGGGCGGTTAACGTGGTGAAAGCAGAGGGGGGGAGGCTAAGTGGCTACAACACCGACATGAAAGGGGCACTCCTAGCGCTCGAAGGGGTGCAACTAAACGGCAAAAGGATCGCGATTGTCGGTTACGGCGGCGCTGCGAGATCAGTCGCCTTCGCGATATCCTCCTCGTACAGACCGAAGGAGGTGGTCATTACAGGGAGAAAGCTCGAGCCGGCGGAAAGCCTCGCGCGCTGTCTATCAAGGGTGATCGAGAGCAGGGCGGTTCCACTTGAGGATCTGGCAGAGTTAGAACCGGATGTGATCGTCAATGCGACGCCCCTCGGCATGTGCCCAGACATGGAGAGGGCGCCCGTGGATCCACGCGTGTTGCGCAATGGGATGACGGTATTCGACTTGGTCTACAACCCCATGGAAACTAAGCTACTGAAGCTTGCCCGGGGGGCGGGATGCAGGACGGTGGGCGGGATAGAGATGCTTGTGGGACAGGCTGCCGCGGCATTCGAGATCTGGACGGGCGAGCCCGCACCCGTCAGCGAGATGCGCGAGGCAGCAAAGGAGGCGCTTGGCGCAAAGAGAGCCAAGTAAGTGGATTGACTGGGCGGGAGATTGGCTGGATGGAGCTGGTGCCTGGAAGCGTGAAGATGCAGGAAAGGAAGGGGCAAGGGAGAGGGATGGGAGCAGGAAGTGAAGGTGGTGCAACGGCAGTGGTGGAATGGAGAAGGGAAGGTCTTGGGGAGATCAAGGGTTGCGGGAAAGGGTCCGGGACCGCCTTTGGTGCCACAACTATAGTCAACGCAATGCCTTCTGGGTACGGGGCGGCCCTAGGGGTCTGCCTGAGCACCGTCGCAGAAGTCGAGATCCTGGATACGCCAGAGGTCGAGGTCGAGATAATTGGCTCAGGGCGTGTCGACGACTTGCTGGCGAGGGAGGCGTTCAGGACTGTAGTGAATAAGTTCGGGACGATGTGCGGAGGGCGCATCGTTACTCGGAGCGAGATCCCACCTGCCAGAGGCATGAAGAGCTCGAGCGCCGCGTCTAATGCGGTCGTGATCGCGACGCTAAATGCGATCGGGGCGAAGCTGGATCCTTTTGAAGTCGTGCGGCTCGGGGTGGAAGCTTCGAGGAGGGCGGGCGTCACCGCGACTGGGGCTTTCGACGATGCATGCGCAAGTCTATTCGGCGGGGTGAACCTAACCAATAATTACAACATGAGGCTCATCAATGGCAGTGATCTCGAGGAGGAGTTGAGGGCAGTCTTCCTCGTCCCCGAGGAGCAAAGATACTCAGGGGCGGTCGACATGGATCGCCTCCGAGACTTTTCCAAGGCATCCCTCATGGCTTTCAGCGAGGCGATGGAAGGGAGGATCTGGCGGGCGATGATCATCAACGGGCTACTCATGGCACGCGCCTTCGGATCCGACCCAGAACCGATACTCGAGGCGGTCAAAGAGGGCGCGGTATCCGCTGGGCTCTCAGGAAAGGGCCCCGCTTACTGCGCCATAGTC
>JASFYL010000050.1 GCA_030055575.1 Thermoproteota archaeon
GAGGCACTGTCGTAACCGTAGTAGTGTATGTATGCCTCGTTATTCGGGTTAATTCCCCTAGCAAGATCAAGCTCGTACCTTTCCGAGAATGCAAAGTCGGTTATCCAGTCCAGAATCTTCGGGTCGAGCAGTATCTTTACATCTTTATACACTATCGCATACTTGGTGTCCTTGTTATATACTACCGTCAATACAACCTTAGCAACCTTTTCTGGATTAGTTGCATTACCGTAGTATCCGTCTATGATTGTGGTTTCAGTCCTGCCTATGCAGAGCCTCGCACTGTCGTAAAGAACCTTAACTCCACTGGTCTCCAATCTGCCCTCTGTGAGCATTGCCGATGGAGTATTTGGCTGATGATTTCCAAACCAACTGTAAACTTTTCTACCGTTCTCATTAGTGCTCAAGTCGCTGTAAAGTGCCCAAGCCTCAATGGTTCTGTTGACAGTCTGCCTTCTATAGTTCATGTAAAAGACCCAGCCCTGTATCCAGTAAGCAGGGTTTATGTTCGAAGATGCCCACGATTCAGTATTTGCAAACTCTGCAGCATTTGCACCGTAAGCTAGACCTGCGTATACAGGCGTAGCAATCTCGCCGTACTCTGTGTAACCAATCCTAAGACTCTTTCCAGCGTTGAAATAAGCGTTACCAGGGTTGTACTCAAATCCTGTCTTACTACCGCTGCACACTTGACCGCTCTCGCTAAACCATTGATTGATCTTGTAAGAGTATTGCATTTTGTCGTAGAAATCGTTTCCTGCCACTCCTTCGAATACCACATAGTCTGCTCCTGCAGGCGACTGACCGAAATTTATAGCAAGAGCTGGAACGACAACGCTTGTAGATATGACTGCGACGACAAATAATGCCACCAATACATTCAAAGGTCCATTCTCCAATTTCATTTCTTACACCTCATAAGGTTAGCAAACTACAATACCCCGCGAAGATTATTAAGGTTTTCCTTGATAAAATTGCAATATAATAGCAGTTTGCAAAAAATTTATAACATTTGACTTAGCGGAGCATGACCCACGTAAATGATGGTGGCATTCCTTCCAAACTTTTGGCGGGAATCACATCATGGAGCCAGGGAAAAAGTTTATCGTAGTCAGGATGTAGGCGCACCGTAGCGCGTAATTCAGGTTTATCAGTATGAAGAGGAGGGCAATTAGGGCAGTGCAAGCATAGCCCAACCTAGAGTTCTCAAAGCAGCTTCCAGATCGCCTGAGTGCCAAGATCAAGGAGAACAGCCCTACCAACGCGAGAATTTGGAAAGGGACATTGTAGAGCACCCTCGACTGGATGACATAGTTACCGGCGACGAAGATTATGGAAGACCCTACCGCAAACGCCCTCAGCAGCCTGCTCAGCGCTTGTTCGCTGAAGAATGCAACCAATAAACCTACCAAAGAGAACGCGAACACGAAAGGGTTGATGAATGTGGAGCCTTTGTATGACATGACGGATTTCAAAAGGTTCGATTGAAACGACTGCAAGTTCTTAATAGACACCCCACCTACGAGGGTTCGATAGACATCTGTACCAGAGATGTCTACATTCATCAGAGCAATCGACAACAGGAAAGGTATCACACTCAATACGAGGAGCAACATGGACATCAGAAAATCGAACCGCCTTCCCTCTCTTTTCAGATTCTCAAGAAAGGAAAACATCACGTAGAAGAAGAGCACGCCAACATTCATTGCCCAAGTGTAAGCGTGTGCGAGGAGCATTAGTGAATTGGCTAAAAGCGCCCCCGCGAAGATCACCCAAGACTTTTTTCGTGTTGCGGCTATTGTGAGTCCCCAGAAAGGGTACATTATCACTAGCGCGGTCAAGTTCGCTATGAACCCACCGTACATCCCGGTCGTCACGTGGAACGAGAACGACGTAAAAAGCATTACCATGGACGAGGTGAACTTGCTCAATCCCATTAGTCTCGAGGAGAAATAGACCACCGATACGAGCGCCACAACCAAAAGTATCGGGTAAAACTTTACGAACTCCATGGGTTGGAGCCAAGTGAGCCTCCAGGTAGATAGGAGGATCAGGTACGTCAACGGACGGTCCCTGTATGCTAAGAGCGCCCTCTGGAGAACGGCAAACGGATCGCCCGCGCCTGCGAGGTCAAGTAGACCCTTCTGGTAGAACGGGATGTCTACCCCAACGAACTTTCCCCAAGGGTTTAGTGGGGGGAAGTAGGGATACAGTGCGATGATCAAGACGGAGGAGATCGAAAGGACGGCAATCAAAAGAGAGTACCGGTCGAGGCGGGACGGACATGAGAGTTGCTCCAAGACCTTGCTCGGAAACCTTGTCGCTAACCCTGACCTCACCTTGGTGACAACTAGCCGGACTGCGAAAAGCGGTATCCAACAGAAGAGGATTATCGAAACGAGTGCAGGGGTGAGGAATGATGGCGCATAGAAGACAGCGGACTCTGCGTCTATTAACAAGAAGGGGGTCTGGCTCTCGCCTATCAAGCCCCTAACGAGCTGGGACATAAAGGAGGCAACCTCGAAGGAAACCGAGAGCACGAGGAATGCAAAGACGCAGAATCTACAGAATGACTTCGCCTTTGTGACACTCAAACTGACCACCGGTCGTCAGTTCTTGACTCTGAAGAAAGAAATATTATAGGATTACTGTCAATTTTAACACTGCAAAAGGATTGGTGTCCGATCTTTTTCAGGCATTTCGATTCCACAGATAGTTTCAGTCCACCGATAGACACCTACCACCTCCCCCGCCGCATTTTCCGAACCCAACAGCACACTATCGGATTGATCATCAGACTACCATCTGCCAAACCCTCATTCGAGCCGCCCGATGAGCCATGCAGCGGGGGCACGTCTCCCCCGCTTACCCCGTGGAAGAACCGTTCTTGAGCTATCCCCAGCGGCTCAGGCAACCCCTTTGAATTCGTACACCGAAATCATGCCTGTTCGATAAACCTCCTTAAAAGACCCGGAAAGGCTTTCCTGACCGTGCCACCCCTCTCCAGGGATCCACCATACCACAAATATCCTATCATACCCTTCATTCGACAGCCACACGGCTACGTCCTCCGGGTTTGAGTACCCGTAATTGAATGTAACGACATCCGGAGCATACAACAGGGACCATCCAGAGAAGGCATCATGGACCAGCAGAACGCCTCCATTACCCAAGTTTAATCGCACCCATTCCAGAGCATCTACTACGCCAGGGCAGTCCCTTAGCGGAACGCTGTTCTGGAGCATCGATGAGGGGAAGTAGTACGGGTACATACTAAAGTAGGGAAGCGCCATGCCGTGGGGAAGGAGCACAAAGCTGACGCTTAGTGCAACTGCAAGTCCAGCGAGCGGTTTTTTGAGCGGCTTGAGCCTACTGCCTAGAAGACCCTCGGCGACGAGGTATGCGTACGGGAAATTTGCAAGAAGGATCCACCGGTAACCGAGAGGCACTCCAGAGGATACCAATGAGGCTGCGGTTCCAATCAGACACGCGAGTAGCCAAGCCCTGAGACCGGTGTGAAGAGCCCCCTGCGAACCGAGGATCGCAAAAGGGAGCAATGGCAAGTAACAGAAGAAGAAGAAACCCACAATGACTAATGTATAAGCGACAGGCGAGTCACCGGTAAAGAGAGAGAGCCACTCGGAGCCCATACCACCTGCAGCTTCCTCAAAGTAGCAAGTGAGCACCGCATAGTCAGCGTAGGCTGTTAGAGCAAAGATGCAGCCAGCCGGGATTGCGGTCAGAACCAGAGCTGCACAAGAAGGCCGATTCCCCCTTACAAAATTCTTCACGACATAACCAAGGAACGTTATAAACATCAGTATACTGACGAGTTGGTGGGAAAGGGCTGTAAGTACCATCAAGACGGATAGCGTCAAATATTGTCTACATCGGAAATGAGAGCTGGCGGGTAGATCAGAGGGTGGGGAAACGGTGTTTTTTCCTTTATACACCCCATCCAAGACTATAAAGAAGGGGAAGATAAAGACCAGCGCAAGCTCACTCCTCAGCATGTCCCAAGAGATGCGAAGTCCAACGAAGTACAACGTTGCGATCAAGGATGAAAGCAGACTTTTGTTCGGCATCCATCCCAGTACCTTGGTCGAGAAGAGAAATACCGCAAGGCCCAGCAGACCATGTACCAAGGGGGGGAGCACCTTGAGTGAGACGAACAGCGGCACGCCAATAACGGATAGGCAGTAGAGCACGAGGTAGAATAGGGGGGCGTACCCAAAAAACGCCCAGAATTCTATCCCGTTGTTCAGCCAGTCCCATGCTACGGGCAGGTAATAGCATAGCGTGTCGAAACCCACGATGTAGTCCGCCATCATCACTTCCGGGATTGTCCGGACGAGGAAAGGGAATGCGAAGGAGAGGAGGGCATGCCGTCTGTATGAATGAGTGGAAGAGTACGCGCCGTTGGATCCAGGGGATGGGGTTAAGGTCATCTTCCGTGGCATACAGCACCAGTCTTCTCTGTTTTTGTCCAGATCTTTGGCCTCCTCAAGAGCACTAGAAGTGCAGAGTAGACCGCAATTGCCCCGTGGAACAGCCAGTAAAAATAGACGAATGGGACCCACGCCAAGCCTGAGATCCTCCTCGGCTTCTCCAGGAAGGCGATCAAAATGCCGCACGCGAACATTGGGACAGTCCCGCTGAATGCCATTACATACAAGAGGGGTGTGCTTGGGACCGTACTGAAGCCGAGCAAAAACATCGCTAAAGAGGTGATCAGTATGAAGGGGCCGAGTAATGTAGCCTCCGCATCTAAACGCTTCTTGCTGAGCTTGCCCATCATCCTCCCGTACTTAAATGCAGTCTCGATCGTGCCCCTGTACCACCTCGTCCGCTGTTTGAACAGGCGCGTGATGGTGGAGGGGGCTTCCTGCCAAGACCGCACCTCTGGTGCGTACCTTATAACATAACCGTTCTCGGTCAGCCTTGCTGAGATCTCGACATCCTCGGAGAGGGATCGCTCATCGAAACCGTTCACTTTCTCCAAGGCATCCCGCCTTATGAACTGGCAGCTTCCCCTCAGGTTAACGAAGAGGTTCAGGAGATCCTTACCCCGCAGGTATGCCTCGCACCATACAGCCTCCTCGTATGATAGGAGCCGGGTGAGCATGCTCTCATGGGAGTTGATCGAAAGCGTCCTCCCCTGCACCGCCGCGGCCTTTTCCTCCCTAAAGTACTCCGCGGCGTTGCGGAGGGCGTCTGGCTCTGGAACGCTGTCGGCATCGAAGAAAGCCAATATCTCCCCCCTCGCGTGAGGGAGGACGTAGTTCAGTGCCGAGGGCTTCCCATCTGAGGTCGGCTTCTGGAAGAACCTTATCCGTGGGTGGTGGCGCGAGGCGTATTCCCGGCAGATCTCCGCCGTCCTGTCCGTGGATCCGTCCTCGACGACGAGTATCTCGTAATTCTCACCTGGGTAGTCGAGAGCCAAGAGTGTGTCGAGCAACCTCCCGACGACTCGTTCCTCTCCCTTCACAGGCACGACTACCGAGATAAATGGTAAATTAACGTGTGCAGGATGGAGGTCGCAGCGTTCTCTCTTTCTTGAGGAAGCCCAGTGCCAGGCACCAACAGCGTATATCGGCAAGTTGTAAACAGTCCACGCGTAGACCAAGAGGAGCATGATAGTCGTAAGCAGCTGTATGGCGACCAACTTAAGAATCCCCCGCACTGCCTAAAATTAACAACCCTACTTTTTATAGGTTAGCGCGTATTTCGTTTGATATTTAAGACTGTCATCAAGACAGCCAAGCTGGGCATATTTGCAACTCCATTCCACTTGCTACAACAACGGTCCCGCTACCATCCATGATCACCCACACAACGATATCTTACAGAGGATGCGGCTCTTCCCCACATCTTGGACAACGGCTACCAGCGACCAAGTGCCAATAAACGCCGCCCTCACGGATTACTGTGCACACCAACCATTTAACCGCCAAGCCTCCAAAGACAGTCCCACCCACTATTCTTCATAGGTTAGATAAACT
Source organism: Thermoproteota archaeon (assembly GCA_030055575.1). GTDB lineage: Archaea > Thermoproteota > Methanomethylicia > Methanomethylicales > Methanomethylicaceae > Methanosuratincola. Next base: position 6,003 of record JASFYL010000050.1, read on the forward strand.
AGGAAATAAATTTGGAGAGGAAAAGAAAAAAGGGAAAAGATACGAGAGGTTACTTCTTCCGCCGCAGGAGCAAAAATGCCCCAGCCAATGCTGCAATGACTACAATTGCAACTCCGCCGAATAGGAGCGTGTTGTCCCCACCGCCTGCCGCCTGTGCCATCTGGGCGGTGACGGTGACCGTATTAGAGTTGGCTGAGTTGTACACGTCACCCTCTGGAACCTGTGCCTGCACCTTCCAAGTGCCCGCCTTGTTGACAGTGAAATTGGCGCTGAAGCTCGATGAGGACACGGTTATCGGGATCGTCGCCACCTGGTTGTCAGGGTTGGTCACCTTAATATTCATGGTCGTCGCTGACACGAAAGGCGAGATCGTGCCCGTGATAGTCAATACCTCAGAGGTGTGGTTGGCGTCGAGCGTCACCGATGTCTTCGACGCGGAGATTGTCACCGTGGGTGTCGTCTTCTGGGGCTGGGGAGCCTGTGAGACAACAGTCACGTTCTGGGACCATGCAGAGTTATACCCCTCATTCCCAGGCCAGTAGGCATAGAAAAGGTAAGTCCCAACCTGGCTCAGGTTAAAAATGTAAGAGAACGTCCCCCCGCTCAGCGTTGTGTTTGAGAGGAGCGCAGCCGTGGAGCCGTTTATCGAGTAGTACAGCGATACCGTGCCGGACTGTGAGGGCAAGATAGTACCGCTGAGCGTCACTGTCGATCCGACAGTCGCTGAGGAGGCCGAGGGCTGGAGGGTGAGCGTGGCATTCTGCTTCTGCACTTGAGCCGGGAGGACGCTGATGGTCAGCACGTTGGACTCGGCGCTGTAGTAGAGGTCGTCGCCCGCCCAGACAAGCTTGATTGCGTACTCGCCTGGTCCAGACTCAAACCAGAAGTTCCTTGAGAAGCTCCCGCTCGTTATGGTCTCGTTGGTGAAGTGGATGAACCCTGAGGAGTTGATCGACCAGTACAGGGTGGCAGGACCAGACCTGGGCGGATTGAGTGAGCCGGTAATCGTGACCATGTCGCCCGCCCTCAGCGTTGTGCCGGTCGGGGAGTACTGGATCGTGAGGGTGGCGCTCTGCTTCGGCGGGGCGATACCGGAGACGACCCTGCCCGCAAGGCTGCCCGTCGGGATCTTTGTAAGGGAGAAGTCCACGCCAGGGGTTGTGTCGCCTGCGGTGACGGTTACCGGGAACCTGGAGGCTGCGTAGTAGCCCGTGGCTTCGGCCGTTACGTTGAAGACAGCAGTGTCGCCCTCTTCAGTCCACTCGACCTCGATCAGGTACGTCCCGTTCGCGCGGCTGAAGTCTAAGAAGGTCCTGTTCGCGTAGACCTCCGCGCCCTCAATCGGGGATCCAGAGGAGGTCACCGTGCCGCTTATGTACCCCTTCTTAGGCGGCGACCCTTCAATAACGAAGTCAATACCAGCCACTGCCTGCCCTTCTTCGGTGATGCTTACCTCCTTCGAGTTAAAGTAGTCGTAGTCAGCCATCACGGTGTAGTCGCCTACGCGCAGGTCCCTGTTGATCGTGTAGTGACCGTACTCGTCGGTCTCCGCGTCAGCATATCCTCCGTCCCCCATAGCGAAGACGTTTACCCCCTCTGCTGGTGTCCCGTCGGAGTAGGTGACGGTCCCGGATATGCTAGCCGAACGCTCTAAGACGAAGTTGACCGTCGATGTTTGACCGGCGACGGCGCTGACCTGCTTGGGGTCAAGGTCGCTGTAGATGTAACCCGGGAATTCCCCGTAGAGGACGGAGACGTTGTATGTTCCTGTCGGGATGTTGTTCGAGATGTTGAAGAAGCCGTTCGAGTCGGTGGTTCCGGATCCCATAAAGTAAACTGTGGGCGAGCTGACCAACACTATTGCGCCCGGTATTGGGGTGTTGTCGAAGCCCTTCACGGTCCCCGCGATCACGGCTGAGCGCGCGAGCTGGAGCGTAACGTTGGAGGTTGTCTGCCCCTCGACCACCGATATACCCTGTAAAGTGCCATCGATGTATCCCTCGGCAAAGAACGAGCTTATCCTGTAGGTCCCTGTCGAGATGTTCTCATTGAAGACGAAGTTGCCAGCCTGGTCCGAGACCGCGTACGAGGTGGAGGAGTTGTCCTGCTTCTGGAGGAGGAGGGCCACGTTGGGGATAGGCGCGCCGCCAGGCCCCACGACCCTGCCCTCTATTCGTGCTGAGGGGTTCAGGAGTATGTCGCCCAAGTTGGTCGTCTGTCCGGCTACGATTGTGAGATTGATTTTACGGTACATGAAGCCAGGTGCTCCTACCACGGCTGTGTAGTTTCCTGCCGGGAGGGAGTTGTCGAATAAGAACGTGCCGTCCGCGGCTGCGACCTGTGCATAGTAACCGTGCTCTCCAGAAACGGAAATCCAAGCCGATGGCACTGGGTAGGAAGCAGCCACCGGCGGAGGTATCAGTATCAAAAGTAGAACAGAGAGAATGCCAAAAAACAAACTTTTGTTATTTTTTGTCATAGTTCAATAGTATGCATCAGGCAATTTAACATCTTCGGCATACTAAATCCTCAACGCAGGAGGTGCTGGAAGCGCATGCGCTGCTCTTAAGTAAGTCTGCCTGGTCAGATTGGCTGTCTTCGAGGTCGGGAAGGCCGTCGGCGGGGGTGCGCGGCTTTAGAATGTGCATGCGGGGAGTAGCCCTCCCTAGAGCTCGAACGGGCATTAGGCGAGGGCTGAGCCTACACCTTCTTGGGATCGACCGCGTAGATCTCTATTACGCAGCGCAGCGATCCGGATCCTCGAAG
>JASFYL010000051.1 GCA_030055575.1 Thermoproteota archaeon
TGCCGATCGGGTCAGGGTTGTCGCACCCTACATGGCATATGCGAGACAAGATACCAGGTTCAGGGATGGGGAAACCGTCAGTATAAAGACAATCTTCAAGCTTATAGAGTCTGCGGGGGCTGACGAGTTCTACACGGTGGATCTACACAAGGAAGCCTCCCTTGGAGGGTTCCGGATTTATGCCAAGAACATCTACGGAACAGAGGCGATAGCCGAGCACCTGAAGGGGATGGGGCTTACAGACCCATACATACTCTCCCCGGACAAGGGTGCGATCTCGATCGCGAGGAGGATCGGGGAGAGGCTAGGTGCAGAGTACGGCAGTTTCGAGAAGACGCGGGACAGGATAACAGGAGCCATAACCATGAAGGGCGAGACTGCCGAGTTCAGGGGCAAGGATGTAGTGATTGTGGATGATATGATAAGCACTGGCGGGACGATCGCGAATGCATCCCGCATCCTCAAAGACGGCGGTGCTAAAAGGGTCATTGCTGCCTGCTCACATGCGCTGCTCACAAATGGCGCACTCGAGAGAATGAAGGGGGCTGGGGTCGATGATTTGGTCGGGACGGACACTGTCGAAAGTCCGGTGAGCTGCGTGAGCGTTGCCCCCCTGATAGCGAAGGGGCTACGCTAGGTTGTCCATACACCAGCGGGCATTTCTACTCCTCTCCGGGGAGCACCCAACTCTACCGTACGCTGAGGTGAGGTCGCTACTCAGGTCAGAAGGAATCAGCTACCCAGAGGAAGTTAAAGACGACCAGGTGCTCGTTCTCCCTTGGGAGTCGAGGCTTGCCGAGCTGCTGGGAGCCAGGGCAGCGCTCGTTATGGAAGGCGGACGCCTACTCGCATGTGCAGACCACAGCCAAGAGGCGTTGCGCAGGGCATGCGGAAGCATCGACTGGGGGTTCCTGGAGGGGAAGAGGTTCGGGGTAAGGGTTACGAGGATCAAGAGGTACTGGACTGACGCTGATTTGCAGTTACTAGAGAGAAGGATCGGGGACTCGATTCCGACCTGCCTGGGGGCAAAGGTTGACCTGAAATCGCCTGAGGTCTGGGTGAGGGGAGTAATTTCGGCGAGGGGGATCTACCTCTTCATGTCCGAGTTCAAGACGGAAAGGGGGACTTTCTTCAGGAGACGCCCAAAGACGAGGCCCTACTTCCATCCAGGCGTTCTAGAACCCAAGCTCTCGAGGACATTCGTGAACCTCTCATCGGTGAGGGGGGGAGAGCTCTTCGTCGACCCCTTCTGCGGTACGGGCGGGTTCATAATCGAGGCGGCAATGATGGGCATTAAGTCGGTCGGCATAGACCTAGACCTGAGGATGGTCAGAGGAGCCCTTATGAACGCCAGGTTCTACGGGCTGGACTGTGATATACTCCACGGGGACGCTACAGAGCTCCCCCTCGCTAGAGCAGATGGGATCGCAACTGATCCACCGTACGGGAGGGGAAGCTCAACCAAGGGGGAGAGGGTAGAGGACCTTCTAAGGGGGCTCATGCGGGGGGCGCGCGAGATCCTCAGGAAAGGGGGGCGCGTCTGCTTCGCGGCACCTTCAGAGGTCAGGCCTTCCTTGGTAGCCGAGAGGGAGGGGTTGCAGGTGCTCGAGGAGCACATGATGAGAGTCCATAAATCGCTGACAAGGGCAATAGTAATTGCGGAGAGTGGTTGATGTGAGGATCACGTTCCTTGGGACTTCCGCAGGGATGCCGACCCGCGAGAGGGGGCTCCCTTCGGTGCTTATCGAGGCGGACGGGGAACTTGTGCTATTTGACTGTGGTGAGGGCACCCAGAGGCAGCTCATGAAGGTAAACGCGAGCCTGGGCAAGAGGATGAAGATCTTCGTGAGTCACATGCACGGGGATCACATATTCGGCCTTCCTGGGCTCATACAGACGATGAATTTGATCAACAGGACTCACCCGCTGGAGGTATTTGGACCGCCTGGTCTCAAGGAATTCATAGAACAGACGACGGTCCCGGCGATGTGCAAACCATCCTTTGACCTTGAGATTCATGAAGTGGAAGGGGGGGAGGTCTACAAGTGCAGACAGTACACAGTATTCGGGAGCTGGACAGAACATTCAGTCCCGAACCTCGCGTATAAGATCACATTTGGAGAGGGGCGCGGGAGGTTCCTGCCCGAAAGGGCAAAGGCACTCGGGATTCCGGAAGGACCTCTCTGGGGGATCCTCAAAGCCGGGTCACCCGTGGTTTTGGAGGGGGGGCGCGTCGTGAACCCCTACGAAGTCCTGGGCGAACCGGTGAAAGGTATTTCCGTAGTATACTCTGGCGACACCAGACCCTGCGAGAGTGTGAAGCGGCTCGCAGCTGGTGCCGAGATACTCATACATGAGGCAACTTTCTCAAGGGAGCTCGAGGGGAAAGCGGAGGCTGAGGGGCACTCAACTGCCCATGGGGCTGCCTCAGTGGCAAAAGAGGCTAACGTTGGAACCCTCATACTCACACACTTCAGTGCCAGGTATCATGACCTCGCCCAACTCGAGATCGAGGCCAAGGAGATATTCTCGGGCGCTAGGGTCGCGAAGGATCTCGAGAGCTACGATCTGAAGGCATGACGTGAGGCTGAGAGGGACTCGGCGGCATCCTTGAGTGTATGGCACTCGACTACACCAGTTATCCTACATAAGTCAACTCTCTTTCTCACTAGCCCCCAGTCGACTGTCCCTTTACCAACCACAAGGTGCTCATCATTTGTGCCCATGTTGTCGTGGAGGTGAAGGTGCACTATCCTGCCCCTCAGTTTGTCCAGGAACTCTGGCAATAGACCCACGGTGTTTGCATGTCCGACATCGAGCGCCATCCCGATAGTCAAACCCTCCTCCGAAAGGCACAGGAACTCTTCGGGTGTCTTGAACAGCAGGCGCTCTCCCGCGGGCATATTCTCGAGGCAGATCCTTACGCCCTCCCTCTCAGCGTACTCAAGGATCTTGGATAGCGAATCATAGTTCAGGCGCCAATGCGTGTCCGGGGCAACCTTGTCCAGCCCTGAAGAAACACCAGGATGAATCACCACGAGGGACGCGCCCAGTTTATGTGCATGTGCGATCGATTCCTTGACCCTCCGGATAGAGAGGTCCCTTACCTCAGCATTCAGAGAAGCCAAATTGATGTCGATTATTGGAGAGTGTATCGTGTATAATACATCCCATTCCGAGGCGAGACTGGATAGCAAAGCAATCCTTGAACCGTCCAGCCAGTCTAGCCAGTCATCGAGTATCTCGATTACGGAGGGGGTGAATTCTCGATAGCGGCTTATTTTCGCAAAGGTCTCTCCGAACGTGCAGAGGGTGGAGATCCCGATCGGCATATCTCATCTACCGGCCTCCCGTCCACAGTCTTAGTTGCAAGCCAGTCAATAAATGATTTTGGGTCATCGACTTCGACAGTGAACTTCAGTGGACCTAGGGGCGATTCCCCTTCAGGCATACAGAAGGAAACATGACCCCCGAAGGCAACCTGTTTATTCAGGTAGAAGCTGAAGCTGTTGCCCTGTACCCCCCTCAGCATGATCTTCCTAGCAGCATCCAAGATCCTCTCTGCGCGCAGGAGCTGCCTCAACCTAACCAGCAGAGACTCGTCGCCCTCTTGAACCAAGAACGTCTGCCGTCCGCGCCGACAAGACGCAACGGATCCCAAGCCGGTCATGTTGTAGATCGCCTTGGCGACCCTCTCCTCGTCCTCGGTAGCTCGCACCTCAGCCTCAACCTTCACCTTTGCCCTGAGTACCAATCGATCCACCACCGAATAGAAGCTTTGCTGATGATACGAGCTCCGGGATCGGACCCTCGTTGACAAGAACTACGTCTGCCAGTGCAATGACAGACCCGAGACCCACGCGAAGCTCCCGCATGTCTCTCTCCTCGAAGGTCTTCCAGTCCTTGGGATCGTCTTCCCTCCCCCGCTTTAGGAGCCGCTTAAAGCGGGTCTTGGGAGAGGCGTGCACTGCGACCACGAGCACATCACCGCTTTCCCTGAAGTATGTGAGCTCCTCAAGACTTCTCAGTCCCTCGACCACGACTGGTGTCCCCATCCCCTTCGCCCTCTCGAAGCACTTCTTCGCGACAACGCCCTCTCCTTCCTCTTCTCTCAGCCTCAGCATCAGGGAACCAAGCGACTCTGGAGTGATTGCGATCCCCCTCGACTTTGCCTCGTCCCTTATCACGTCGCCCATGCTAAGGACTGTGAGCCCCATGGACTTGGCAGCCTCGGACACTAGAGATTTCCCAGACCCGGGCATCCCAGTTATGCAGTAGATCACGTGCCTCCCCGAAAAAGAAGTTAAGGGCGTCCGCATATAACCGTTATCCAGTGGTAACTTATGGAAACAGTCAGGGCTTTCTTCGCCCTAGATCTCTCCGATGAGCTCAAGAGGAGGATCGCCGAGGTCGAAAGCGATGTGGAGAGATCGGGCGCAGATGTCAAAATAGTGGAGCCAGAAAACCTCCACATCACAATGAAGTTCCTAGGGGAGATACCGGCATCGAGGCTAGATGAGATAGTCAAAGCAGCCGAGGCGGTAAGGGAACGGAGGTTCGAGCTGGAGGCCAAGAGTGTTGGTGTGTTTCCCAACAGGCGGATGGTGCGGGTTGTCTGGGTAGGGGCAGGGATGGGATCGGAGGGCGTGATGGCTATCTCAAGGAGGCTGGACGCTGCTCTAGTCGGCTTAGGATTCCCGAAGGAGGAAAAGTTTGTGCCCCACATAACGATCGCTAGAGTAAGGTCGCCTAAGAACAGGGAAAGGCTGCTCGAGGTGATCGACAGGCACGCGAAAAAGGTCTTCGGATACTGCCGGATCGATAGGCTCGTGTTGAAGAAGAGCGTTCTCACAGGTTCTGGACCAGTCTATTCGGACCTGAAGGTGTTTCCCTTTGGGGAATGAGGGCAGGATCGCCTGCATCAAGTCCGAAGCCTTGAGGAGGATCAGACCTTCAGGACGTGAGCTAGAAACCGTCCGCGCGGCGGTAGAGATCGTGAGGGAAAGGATCCTCGAGGCGGCAAAGGAGAAGGGTGCAGACGTAAGGGTGGAGGTGGAGGGATCGATAGCGAAGGGCACTTGGATCTCAGCAGATCGCGATGTTGACATATTCATAATCTTCCCGAGAGGAACGAACAAGGAGACAGTAGCGACCCTAGGGATGGAGCTTGCCAAGGCTGGTGCAGGAGGGAAGTGGAAGACTGGCTATGCTGAACACCCCTATGTGGAAACCGAGTTTGGCGGGTGTAGATTTGATATCGTCCCAGGGGTCGAGCTCGTCCCCGGGGGCAGGCCGATGACCGCGGTAGACAGAACTCCCCTGCACACAGCATACATCAAGTCCAAGCTGAACGAGGAAGGCAAGGACGAGGTCAGGGTTCTGAAGCAGTTCATGAAGGGGATAGGGGTCTACGGGGCAGAGCTGAGGGTTGGAGGGTTCTCTGGTTACCTATGTGAGCTCTTGATAGTCCGCTATTCTAGGTTCGAACTTGTCCTTGATGCGGCTGCCCGGTGGGGAGAGAGGGTTGCGATAGATATTGAAGGACACTACAAGGGAGAAAGGGAGGTCCTCGAAGTATTCAACTCCCCGCTTGTCATAGTTGACCCCGTAGACAAGGGGAGAAATGCGGCTGCCGCCGTAACGAGGAGAGCGTTATCGACATTCGTCTCTGCCGCCAGGCACTTCCTTAGAAGCCCTAATGAAAAGTTCCTTTTTCCAAAGGTAGGAGTTAAAAGCGTCTCGGAGCTCGTGCGGCTGGTCGAGGGGAGGGGCAGCGTGCCGATCGGGGTCCTGACCACCTGCCCAAGCATACCTTCAGACGTGCTTTGGGGTGAGATCCTGCACAGCCTCTCGAAGATGACAGGGCTGCTGAAAGAGAAGGGGTTCAAGGTGCTCGATTCCGGGGCGTGGTCAGACGAGGAGGACGAGATAGTCTTCCTAATCGAGCTAGAGGAGGCGATCCTCCCAGGAGCAGAGATCAGGGCTGGACCATCAGTCATCTTTCCTGAAGACGAGAGGAGATTCCTCGAGAAGCACCTCAGGGACGAGAGGACCATCGCGGGGCCATTTATCATCGGAGACAGGTGGAATGTGTTGAGGAGGAGGGGGAAGACCGACGCCGCCAAAGTACTTTCCGAGCACCTCACAAAGATGAGGTTGAGCCCCGATGTCGCCAAGGAGATCAGGCACGGATTTAGGATCCTTGAAGCAAGGGCGCTTGTGGAATACGCAGAGAAGGATCCTGACTTAAGGCACGAGTTGTGGAAGTTCTTGAGGAAGAGACCCCTATGGCTCGAAGGGGAGCGCTAGGACTGGGCGATGAGAGGCTAAGGGAGGTCTTTTCGTTTCCCCGTTTCTCCGAGGGGCACTACAGGTCAGTACAAGGAGACCTGTTGAGCATAGGGGTCGAAGCATTGCTCTCCTTCGGGGAGGTCGAGATCGGGGGGGTGAAGGTGATCGGAAAGGGGTGCACAGGGATCGTCTGTCTGGGTGTCGTCCGAGGGAGAAAGGTGGCACTCAAGATACTCAGATCAGACTCTGTGAGAAATACGCTAGAGGAGGAAGGCAAAAATCTAGAATTAGCCAACTCCTTCGGCGTAGGTCCGGGAGTAGTAGATTTCAGAAGAAATGTCATTGCTATGGAGTTCGTCCTGGGTATGCCTTTGATCAGATGGCTAGAAGGCGAACCGAGATCTTCAAAGGTGAGGGCTGCGCTGGCAGAGGTCCTTAAGCAGTGCCGCGCATTAGATGAGATCGGACTGGACCATGGAGAGCTCTCCGACGCAAGGAAGCATATATTGATAGAAGGCAATGGGAGGGCTCGGATAATTGATTTCGAGAGTGCCAGCAGGACGAGGCGATGCCGAAACCTCACCTCAGTGGTAAGCTACCTCTTCCTCTCTGGTACCTTGTCCGAGCTGCTAAGGGCGCATGTCAAATGGAATGAAGAAACAGTCCGCTGGCTAATGAGGAAGTACAAAGTGGCACCGTCGGAATCGTCGTTCAGGGAACTGATTTCTCATCTTAAACTTTATTAGGGCTTGATCTGCTCCATCATTCGAGGCCGGACCTTCCGGCCAATGATGAAAGAGAGTCTCGGACAAGCGGATGACGAGAACTTACCCGACTGGAGAGCGCGGAGGAGGAATAGGCAGACGCTGGCTGAACACCTCCCGAAAAAGGAAAGGCTTAATAGACCTCCCTGACACGGAGGGCTTGTGCAAACTCGCACAAAATAGAACAAGGAGTGAAATAAATGGCAAGTAGAGAGATGCACAAGGCCGTCTGTTCCGAGTGCGGTCAGGAATGCGAAGTTCCTTTCAAGCCGGACGGGACAAGGCCTGTGTATTGTAGGGACTGCTATTCTAAGCGCAGAGGGCCTAGAAGGCGATAAGATAAGAGCGCCAGTCTAGTATAAAGGCAGCAAATAGTTCGTATTTTTTGTAACTCGTGTATTTTCTCTTTCGATGCATACCTTTCACGGCTGGGAAGGGGTTTTTCTGTGTATCCAATTGGGATACCCAAAAACTATAATCTATAATTATAGATCATAAATATTTAAAAGGAATGGTGATGAATCTTTTCGGAGCGTAGGGGCGATGGTTAAAGGATGAAGTTCTCGGATGCAACTACTAGGATGGTGGAGAAGTGCTTCGCACAGAATGAGCTCGATGGGGAGATAATGGGCGTCCTGCGCGGGCTGCCAGACGAGATGGCAAGAAGGCTTGGCGGGAGCAGGGAGTACTGGCTTGAGAGGTTCAGGCAGAGCTCCAGCCTCCAGAAAGTAGTCGAAGACGCACTGAGGTGGGCAATAAGAAAGTCCCAGAGCTGGAACAAGAAAGAGGGAAAGCCGATCAGGCACTACCTGAAGATGGCGATAGACAACGGCGACATTCCAGAGTGGATCTCTTGGCACGCTAGAGCAATGGAATTCTGATGCAGGTAGAAAGAAAAGATTGAAGCAGTCGGATTACAAATGCCAAAGATGAAAAAGTCTATGCTGAGAATTCAAACAAAAACCGCCTGGTAATGGCATTGGGATAAATAAGGAGATGCCCAATTTTTGACTCAAGCATGGTCATTCCATGTGTAGAATTCAACCGTACCATCGCTTATATTTTACTTTTTTTAAAATAGCATCCATGGCGCATGTCTTCTTACATTGGAAGCGCAAACGGAAAAAGCTCCAACACATATAAGCTAGCCAAGACTATGCTAGAGAGGCTTGTTGAAAGAACGCTGAAATCAATAATCATCCTGAAATCTGCCGATGTAAAAATCAACTATTGCAGGGGATGCTAGTGCTGCATGATGAGGTGCATGTGCCCTCAAGACACCTTTGATGGCATGGATCTGCTAAAGGAGAGAGCGTTGGAAGCAGATTTCCTGATCCTCGGTTCTCCAGTCTATGAAGTGAACTTCTCTGCACAGATGAAGACTTTTCTTGACAGGATTCCAGCCTGGATAAACACCATGAGGCTTGCAGGCATGCCTGGAATGAAAATAGCGACTAAGGCCGGAAACGGCATGGAAGAGGTCCAGAATTACCTAGGCATGATGCTGGTCTCTATGGGGTCAAGTGTATTGGAAGCTGGGCGCCTATTGACTACCCTGGGGAGTTTAGGGACGAATAGCTTCCGTACGAAGAGGCATTGGCAGCTGCGGAAGTTGTTTATCCGTATGTGGTTGCAGAGAAACCAGCAGTATCTGGCAGGAATCCCGAT
>JASFYL010000052.1 GCA_030055575.1 Thermoproteota archaeon
ACCTATGACGGCGGCGAGACCTCCTTGACGTTTTCTTTGAGGTACTCTGCCAGCGCGGCGATAAGCCGATCAGCAGGAACTTCCTGAGCCAAAGGCAATCGAATCTCTCTCCTTTTTTGGTTTCCTCTGTAGCTAATTTGAATCTCTATATAAATTCTTTTATGTCGAAGACATCTGGGCGATAATTCGCAGCTTGATCGTCGCGCGGTGTTATTGACGATGAGCGGATTTTTCCAATCGGAGAGCATCCAAACGGATTCGAAACCCCATGAGGGGAGAGTATTGGCGGGGAGGCTTATAATTGGTCGGACAAAGGAATCAGAAGGAGTTTTTCATGGCGGAGCGCATCGATTATACTTTATAAGTATCGGATTTCTGTGTTACTAATTCTTTTATAACATTCCCATAGTTGACTTCATGTGCAGGCACCCCGCAGGTCAGCCATAAGCCTGCTTGTAAGTTGGAAGTAGAGCCCAGAGGGCACTGTCTCAGTGCAAGTGAGGGTTCCAGCAACCGCGGTAGTGTCAACATAAAGGTTCGGTTCCAATCTCATACGAAAGAAAAAAAAGAAGGTCACAGGAGTAGGTTTCCGAATATGAAAGCTGTGATGGTGGACACAACAACAGCTGTAAGTATGTATACGAGGCCCTTCTTGACAGTAAAGACCCGCATTATTGCAAGCATGCTTGGTAGGCTCATTCCCGGACCAGTCAGGAGGAGGGCCAAGGCAGGTGCCTTACCCATACCGAGATCCATCATGACTTTCACGAACGGGGACTCGGTCATGCTGGAGAAGTACATCACTGCACCAATGAAGTTGGCGAGGAAGGTCTGAGGAAGACCGTTCCCCCCCAACACATCCCTTACGAACTCGGGAGGGAGGATGACCCCAACGACCCCCACTATGAAGACCCCCACCAAGAGCAGCGGGAGTATCTTTTTAACGAACCACCAGGTCTCATGGAACCACTGGAGGATCTCGTCTCTAGAGAATTTCAGATAGGCGTATACCATCGATGCTGCGAACAGCGGCAGGAATATGAGCAGTTTATCGGCATATGGGCGCCCAGCTCCCAAGTAGTTCGGCATCAGAAGGGTAACCACGAGCAGGAGTATGAGGATAAGCGAGTGCTTCGATTGCAATGCCTCCATCTTGTCCATAGCTTTGGAGGGCTTCATACGCTCGGCCCTCTCCCGTTCGTCTTTCCTGAAGACAGTCACCATCACGATCCCAATGATGAATGAGGAAGAGATTGCAGCGAGGATCCTCACGAGCGTTATCTCGATTCCGAGTATGGCTCCACTGTATGTGATGGTGAGAATGTTGAGGGCGGGCGCAGTCCATAAGAATATGAAGGCAGGTCCGATGCTGCTCCCCCTGCGATACAACCCGGAGGCTATGGGAATGACCGTGCATGAGCAGACGGCGAGCCCTATGCTAGAGAACGTTGCGAGCGGGAAGGATGTAAGTCGCCTTGCGGAGAAGCCAAAGTATCTTACGATCACATCCTTCGAAATGAAGTAGTTCATAGCGCCAGCAATAAAGAACGCCGGGACGAGGCACGTAACAGTATGCTGACCGACATAGTCGACCAAGGCTCGCAGACCGGCGTCGATTACGAGCAGGAGCTGTTCATTAGCCATCTCTACCACTTTTTATATCAAGGTGGCAGCCGAGTATATAAATATTATCAAATTCGAAAACTTCGATTATATAGTTCAGTTGTTCCGGGCGATGCTCGACGAGCAGGGAGAGGCTCAGCTTTTATGGTAGCAAGGGCACCAATACGGATTCGATCATTCACTAAGCGCGACCCAAGACAAGTTAAGTTTATATGAATATATTCGACTATCTGAATTGTGGTCTGGATGAGTAAAATATTCATATTCGGCGGGGAACCGCCTTGTGCAAGGTGCAAGGCGACTGAGAAAATAATGAGAGAAGCCGCCAAGGAGCTAAAGCTAGAAGTGGAAATAGTCCACGTCTCAGCACTCTCTCCCGAGGCAGACAAATACGACATTCTTTCAACCCCTGCAGTGGTGGTGAATGACAAGGTGGTCTTTTCGGGCAGAGTGCCTGACCTCAAAAGCGCCAAGGAGATCCTTAAGAAGGAGTTCGGGATCTAGTCCAATATCAATATTTTTTGGGCTCCATAAGGCAAATTAGCATATTTAGGGCATCTTATTGCAGTGTACAGAGTTGAAGGCCCTAAAGTCTGCCCTTAAATGCTTCGGAGAGGTCGTCAGGGAGATGGGTCAAAGGAATCCCGCAGTATTTCTGGATTATGACGGCTCGCTGACGCCTATAGTAGACGACCCGGATTCGGCTTTCCTGCACCCAGCCACAAAAGCTGTCCTTATGAAGGCTAAGGAGGCATTTCCCTTGGGGATAATCAGCGGAAGGGATCTAGACGACCTGGCTAGGCGAGTCGGGCTTGAGGGGGTCACACTTGCTGGGAGCCATGGCTTCGATATCATGTTAAAGGACGGTAGGCGCCTAGGAGAGGGAAGGTGGTCAGGCTTTGGGATGGAGCTCGACCTCGCATTGAAGGAGCTAGCTGAGGCGGTTGGAAGGATCGGTGGGGTGAAAATTGAGAGGAAACGTTTCGCTGTTACGGTTCACTACAGGCAGGCAAGGGCAGGGGACAAGGAGAGGATCCTTAAGGAGTTCGATTCTGTAGCCTCGAAGCACGAATCCCTCAGGAAGAGCTACGGCAAAACGGTGGCGGAGCTCCTCCCCAAGGCGGAATGGAACAAGGGCACTGCGCTGCTCGAGATCCTTACTGAGGAGGGCTTGTCTGAGCAGACGCATTTCGTCTTCTTCGCCGGCGACGATGTCACGGACGAGGACGCATTCAAGGTGGTCAAGAGGAGGGGGATCGGAATCTTCGTCGGGGAGCCTGAAAGACAGACCGAGGCAGAGTATCAACTGTCGAGTCCCGACGAATTGAGGAGTTTCATAGAGAGACTGCTCGCCAACGAATGTGTAAAAAATAGGCAGTAGGTAGACGGCGCGAGTGATTGGCAGGCTGACCGCGTTTGCTAGCGCCTCGGCGTCTGCGAGTCCTATCTTAAGTAGAACTCAGGTGTGTAGGTACCCTTGGTAGCAGTTGCTGAATCCGGGGGCATTACATCTGGATCCTCTCGATCCATTAAATCCACCCATTCTCCTCACCCTCCCCCTGTCACCGTCGTTCCACCTGTCACCCTCCCTCCTGTATCTGCCCGGGCGGCGATCCCTGCTCTCCTCGGGCGAAGTCAAGAAGGGGAGGCGCTCCAGCTCACCGTACTCGATCTCTTGGACGCTGAATTCATATAGGTTCACGATTCGCCTGAATGTGCCATAGTCCTCTCCAGAGAGGAGCGAGATGGCTTTGCCACTCTCGCCTGCCCTTGCAGTCCTGCCTATCCGGTTCACATAGTCCTCGGTGTTCCTCGGGAGGCTATAGTTGAAGACGTGAGAAACGCTCTTGAAGTCTAGACCCCTGGCTGCCACATCTGTGGCGACCAGTACGCATATCCTTCCTCTGTGGAAGGAAGATATGACGCTCTCCCTCCTGGACTGCGAGAGCCCGCCATGAATGGAGACCGCGGCTATGCCGCACTTGTTCAAGTTCCTCGTAACCTGCTCCACCTCCCTCCTCGAGTTGCAGAAGATTATAGCCGTCTTCGGCTTCTCTTGTGAGAGGAGGCGGACGAGGAGCGAGAACCGCATCTTTCTGTCCACTTCGCAGTAGAACTGCTCCAGAAGGTCTTCCCTGACCTTTGTTTCGGTCCTCACCCTTTTGGGGTTGCTCGTGAATGAGGAGATCGCCTCCTCAAGCCTCTCAGGTAGCGTAGCCGCAAAGAGGAGGGTCTGCCTCTCCTCTGGCAGATGCTCTGCGATCACCTCGACGTCCTCGATGAAGCCCATGTCGACCATCTTGTCAGCCTCGTCTAGCACAAATGTATGCACATTCCCAGTCTTCAGGTGTCCCTGGCGAATAAGGTCCAAGACTCTCCCCGGCGTGCCCACGATCATCTCAGCGTACCGGAGGCCGGAGATCTGGGGACCCATCGAGGCTCCGCCGTAGACGCAGACCGTCCTAAGCCCTTTCCTGCTCGAATACTTCGATAAGGAGTCTGCTATCTGCAGAGCAAGCTCCCTGGTAGGGAGCAGGACTAGCGCCTGTCCCGGGACCCCGCGGCTGACCTTCTCCACCAAAGGGATGCCGAATGCAGCAGTCTTCCCTGATCCGGTCTCGGACTGCCCTATCACATCGACCCCCTGTTTGATGATGGGGATCACCTCGGACTGTATCCGGGTGGGTTCGGCATACCCCATCTCGAACAAAGAATCTAATACTTCTTCTTGAATGCCCATCTCTTCAAATCTCGTAATTCATCAACTCTTTTTGTTGTTCCGGAGCTACAAAGACAATAGAATTAGCATGAAGCTAACGCTATTTTTCAAGGCCTTCGTACTTCAGACCCGGTAAAGTTGTAGCGGCACGATATAAACTTTGTCCCTACACCGGAGGCCATGTCAGCGCCGCTTGTTGAGCACGTACCTCCTGACAGAGCCACAGTTGAGGCATGTTACGGATAGATGGGGAGATCTTGACGCACTTATCCTCACCCTTGAGGTGATCCCAGGATAGAGCAGCGAATTACACCCCCTGCAGAGATTCCTCTTGAGTTCCTTCGGTATCCTGACCCTCGTCCTCATCGAGATCCTGAGAGCTATCTCGACGTACCTGTTAGCGAGCGCCGGATCCGTGTGAATCGTCTCTACCGCAAGCGCGAAAAGGCGGAGGATCCTTTGCCTTGCCAAGTCGTTTATGTATGCTCTGTTGGGCTTCACCACGGGACTCCCTCCAGCCGTGACATCAAGGATGCCCGGACATATTTATTAGTTTGATGACAGAAGGACTCAAGGGACATCGGAATGATCACGGTGATCATCGGGGAGGCTGCTCTTGAGACTGTACCCAAGGAGATCGCAGAGCACCCCGCGGTAGTGCGGCTCGCCGAGAGGAAGGGCAAGAGACCGGAGGAGACGCTCCTTGATATATCGTATCATTACGCAGCGATGAAGGGGCTTGAAAATTGGGAGAGGAGGGGCAGGCCAGACATAACCTTCCTTACGTTACTAAGCCTCCTCGAGAGACCCCTGAACAAGGAGGGGCAGCTCCAAGTCTGCGTACACACCCGGAACGACAGGATAATCAGGATCTCCCCCGAGACGAACATCCCGAGAAACTACACCAGGTTTGTGGGGCTGATGGAGCAGCTCTTCTCTGTGGGGAGGGTTCCCCCAAGGGGCAGACCCCTCATGCTGTTGGAGAAAGGA
This sequence comes from Thermoproteota archaeon, assembly GCA_030055575.1. Taxonomy (GTDB): domain Archaea; phylum Thermoproteota; class Methanomethylicia; order Methanomethylicales; family Methanomethylicaceae; genus Methanosuratincola. The sequence continues at coordinate 5,333 of JASFYL010000052.1, forward strand.
AATATAGAGGACATCCTGAGGGGAACTACACACGGGAAGGTGGTCTTCCTTTCCGAGAACGGCAAGAAGGTGAAGCTCAGATACTTTGAGGAGTTGGTGAAGGAGGCTAACCCCGTCTTCGTGATCGGCGGTTTCCAACGTGGGGAGTTCATGAACACAAGATCCGCAGACGAGACGGTATCGGTCTACAAGAAATCTCTGGATGCGTGGATCGTAGGCGCGATAGTTGCCCACGAGCTGGAGAGGGCTCTCGGAATACTTTGATTTGGCGCATCATTTTTCATGGATGCGAGTCGAGGCGCAAGTTGATCCCTTAAAGATGCCACTCAACAGGTATTTCGTACGAACCCATGCCCGCGGAACAGACCTACAACTACGCAAGGCGCAACACTAGAGTGACATTCTCCAAAAGGATAAGGTCGCTTAGTAAGTAAAGAGCACTCGACATACAAGAAACAGGCTCATGGAGAAGATCCAAGGTGCTCCCAAGGGCCACAAGGACCATACTTTTCATGGATTGTACCGCTTAACTTCCGTAAGACATGTGCCTCGCCGCCAAACAGCAGACTGTTGAGATCTCCACGATGCAAGGATGGCGTATTAACTGAACTCTTATTTCTCCGTTATCTCGAAGACGCAGCGCGGCTGGTTCATCGCGATGCACTCTTTTTCTTCGGCTTGGAAGTCTTTCCCGAATATCGAGCCCAGCACACCAACGATCACTCCCTTTAGAAACGCGCCGCAGGGGCGCCCTTCCCCCCTCCCAGCCTCGCACTCAAACGAGTCGTAGACAGCAATTCTGCCGCCCGATGGGCCCAACTCCAGAGTCTCGAGCCTCCCGAACCCTGCCCACTGGATCATCGCTGTGCTCACGCGCTTGAATACCTCGACAGGATCCTTGAGCCCGACTGCCTCGGCAGCCTCAACGTGCAGTTTTCCGAAGCCTAAACCAGCCTCGATTCCCTCGTAGTAAAGGAATGCCTCACCTCCAGAGCCGAATTGCTTCTTTATCCCAGTTATGAAGCCGCGGTATGCCAAGTCCCTGAATATGATGGCCCTGTTCCGACCAGCCATTATGGGATGCGAAACGGTGTCGATTATCAGCCCCGTTGCCACGGGCTCTATAATCTTCAGGGCCCTAACCATCCCGGTTGCTGCCAGTTTGGAGACGAACTGCTCGATAGGGATGTCCGAGTCAGTCACATCCAAGAACGTGAGTATTAGCACCTCATCCCCATAGGGAACGGGTGAGGACGTGAAATATAAGGGGACGATCTTGTGCTTCGTGCTTTCGCATATCACCAGCGCTAATGCATCTGGCTCGAGCCTTAGGTAGTAAGCCAGCCCGCACAGCACCCTCCCCGGTCGGATTAAAAAGCGACCGAGATCGAAAGGATAATTCATGGTATATTATATTTATCAACATTTATTTAAAAATTGTTTCTTCGTTTTTCAAATGTGAAATTTTACCATTCTCCCGCTGCCCTTGCGTTTCGTCGCGAGGAGCAAAGCGCGCTGGAAGACCGCTCTATGACAAGCCATCTTTAATGTTCATTTTTTGTACAACCCTGACGTGAGTTCAGTGCACCTACCTGTAGGGATGTATGTCCGAATCTAATTTGCCCCAATCGAGAATGCAGGATCGCCTCTTTGCCGTTCATCATATTATTTTCTCATGAACGTGGAAATGGGTGCCTAGCGTCTTCCCCTCAGTTAGCCTATTATTGTAGGAGACATATACTTGCCTACGGTGATGTGCTTGGCTTATGGAGCCGCGATTGCAGCCGAGGAGGCAAGATACCCCAGCTCTTACCGCGTGAAGTTCAGGAGGGACCAGTTCCTAGAGCTCATAAGGATAGCCCAGCCAAAAAGGGTATACAGGGTTAAGAATGTCCACTTCTTCGCCTTTGACGGCTTCGTCATGTACTGCCAGGATTGCACGGACGCAGAGCTGGGCGTGAGGGTTGTGGAAGCAGTAGAATTCTCCAACGATGCTTGGAAGAAGGCATAATAAAGCTGGCCCAGCTGCTCACGTATGTGCCAGATAAGGAGGGGGAAGCCTATGGGCACAGGGGCTTCGCCTTTTATAAAGTGGGCTGGGGGGAAGTCTCAGCTACTGGACTACCTGATAAACTGCCTCCCGCCGAAGTTCCATACATATTACGAACCGTTCTTGGGTGGCGGCGCGCTCTTCTTCAAGCTCAGCTCGATGGGGAAGGTGAGGTGGGCGGTCATATCCGACCTGAACAAGGACCTGATAAACTGCTACCTGGTAATAAGAGACGAGTTCGATGCGTTACTGTCCCGACTGGAATACTACCAGAAGCACGTGAGAGAGAAAGACTTTTTCTACGAGGTTGCTCGACCGATGTTCAATAAAATCAAGCTTAAGACGGGTCTAGAGAGGAACGTCGAGAAAGCAGCGTTGCTGATTTACCTGAACAAGACGTGCTTCAACGGGCTGTACCGCGTCAACTCGAGGGGCGAGTTCAATGTCCCGTGGGGCAGGTACGAAAAACCATCCCTCTACGACCTCGAGAACCTCAACGCGGTCAAAAAGGCGCTCGGAAACCAAGAAAACGTCGTAATTAAGTGCTGCGACTACAGGGAAGCAGTGAAAGACGCACAAGAAGGGGACTTTGTTTACTTCGATCCGCCCTACCAGCCCCTGAAGAAAACCTCGTCGTTCACGCAGTATACATCGGACTCGTTTTCAGAGGAGGACCAGCGGGCACTGGCGGATACCTTCAGGGAGCTGGACCGGAGGGGGTGTTCGGTAATGCTTAGCAATTCCTACAGCCCGCTGATAGAAGCGCTTTACACGGACTACCTTACGAAAGGGCAGCTCACGGTTGCCATGGCATCCAGGGCGATCTCGTGCATCGGCAACGGGAGGGGGAAAATCCCGGAGTATATAATATACAACTATGAAGTGCCGGTTTCTGGAGAGGAGAGCACCTATAGACTCCCGTAAGACGGTACCCCATCGAGTAGCCCGGAAAAAGCCTTTCATGTAATACCAAAACTACTAACTTTCGAACTTGTGAGTGCAGTCATTTTATAGCATTCAAAAACGAGATATATTTATTATATCAGGTTTAATATAACGAAATGGGATAGCTATGCCTTATTGCACTAAATGTGGAAAGGAAGTGTCAACAGAGGCAGCATTCTGCTCGAATTGTGGAAACCCGCTGAAAAGGCTCGACCAACCCCAACTCCACTCACCCCCTCAGCCAATGCCAACCGCTACGTCCCCACCGACGCAAACCGTGATTTTAGAGTCGAAAAACCCCGGAACTGCGGCAGTACTCGCATTCATACTAGGCATGTTTGGGTTTTGGGG
>JASFYL010000053.1 GCA_030055575.1 Thermoproteota archaeon
AAGTTTCAAGGCGGGAAGGTATTCGACACTTCAATGCAGAAGGAAGCTATGAAAGCGGGAATTTATTCTCCTTCGAGAGACTACAAACCATTAGTCGTGAAGATAGGGGCGAGTCAAGTGATAAAGGGATTTGAAGATGCTTTGGTAGGGATGCGAGTTAATGAGGAGAAAGAGGTTGTCGTCCCTCCAGAAAAGGGCTACGGGGCGAAGGGGAATCATCCTCTCTCCGGAAAGACCTTGATCTTCAAAATCAAAATGATAGAGATCAAAAGATAACTAAGTTGCATTGAGTGGGCCCGGAGGGATTCGAACCCTCGACCACTCGATTATCAGTCGAGTGCTCATACCAAGCTGAGCTACGAGCCCCCGCTGAAAAAAGTGAGGGGGCTTCCAAATTTATCCTTTTCCATCCAACAAAGTTTAAATTTTCGCGCCTCTTTTCATCTCAAAGGGCTGGTAGATTAGTGGCAGATCACCTGCCTTGCACGCAGGGGGTCGTGGGTTCAAATCCCACCCAGTCCACCACCATCAAGCTTTTTGCCTTCAAGGTCAAAAAGCGTGACCAAAAACCTTCGGACTTTAAACGTTTCCGTACTTCAGAAACTAAATCAAAGGAAGGGATGGTTATTGTACGGTACACTCAGGAGGGCCTTGATGGTCACCTTAAGGAGTTCGAGGATTTCCTGGGGATTGACCAGGGCCTCCAGCCCAGGACCGTGAGCGAGCACCTGAGGTTCGTGAGGGCCTTCCACCGATCGAACCTCCCGCTCAGTAAGGGCGGGGCGAGGGCCTTCCTGGCATGGTACAACCAGAACCCGACCTCGAAGGCGAACGCGATAAAGGCACTCAGGAGGTACTTCAGGGACTTCCTATGCCAGGGTTCCGTGATCGAGGGGTTCAAGATCCCCAAGAACCAGCCCTCTCTCCTGATACTACCATCTAAGGAGTGGCTGGGGAAGTTCCACGATTGCCTTGACTTGGAGCACCAAGTTATATTCCTGGTACTTGCCTCCTCTGGGCTAAGGAGGGGGGAGGTGCTATCGCTCACGCGAAGGCAGGTGGACCTACAGAAGAGGATCCTGACCCCTGGCATACACTCGGGGCAGACAAAGCGGAACTGGTACGGGTTCTTCAACGAGGAGGCTAAAGAGAGGCTAGATGAGTTCTTGGCAACAAGGAAGGACCGCAAGGAAAAGCTATCCCCCCCGTGGATGCCAGGGTTCAAGAAGGTCTGGGTAAAGGCCTCGGGAAGGTTGAGGGCAAAATCACCCCCCAGACGCTCCGCTTCTGGTTCGCGAACGAGATGGCAACCCTGGGGATCCCGGACAGGTTCATAGTCGCATTCCAGGAGAGTTTCCCCGGGAGCATCGTACCTGGGAAGTACACCGACTATGGTCTGAAAGATTTGAAATCTATCTACGACAGGGTGGGGCTGAGGACCCTCGGGTGATCAGGGTGCCCCTGCACCGCCCCAATCATACTCCTTATGATCCCAGCGCACTCCCTCCCCAGCTCCTGGCACGCGGCGAGCCTCGTCAGTGGCATAATTAAAATTTTTCTGCCTTGAGATACCACAGATCCGTAGTTTCTCCCAAAGTGTAGCTGACTTTGAGCTTACTGCAAAAATCTTCTCCATCAAGCACCAGTGTGTGGTACTCACCTTTTTCACCGCATGGATCCATGCCTTTCTTTTCAGATAGTTCTAGGATCTCTGCGAGTGCTGAACCATCTAATTTTTTGCCGACCCATTCTGCACCGAACAATTTTTTCAAAACACAAGTGATTATGATCTCTGTTTTCTGATCCACTAATTCCTTCAAATATTCCTTTCTATCCTTGTTCCAAAGTGGTCTTACAAGCTTCAATCCAAGCTCACTGCATATTCTCTCCATCCAATTTTCATGGAAACTGTCTGGAACTCCTAGATCCCCTGTGACGATTCCCTCAACGTTTAGAGATTTGCACATTTCACGAAGCGTTTCTTTGTAACTTACAATGAATGGATCGCCGATCTTCCTGATTTGATAGGGGACCTTCATAGCACGTGCTTGGAGTCTCATTGCATCTTGATTATGACACTTGAATTTCTCTCCGCCAGTAAATGTCACTAAACTTACTGCCTGGTGACCCATCGCCTTTGCTTTTCGATACGCGTGGTAAGAATCTTTACCTCCTGTCCATAGGACAAGAACTCTCATACACTCTTCTTCATCCAAACGGAAGCGCCTCAACAACCAAAAGGCTCAAAAACTAAGTTTAATATATTTCTAGCCTCGGGTGCATGCCTTATATTTCTACCGAAGGGGATAATATGGGAGTTTTATTCAGCAGGAATTTAGGCATGCACCCCCATCAGGGAAAATTGACTAGTATTTTAACTTTTCTATTAGCTGTTTTTATTATTCTATAAGAAGTGAATGTCCAGCCTTAGAACCTATCCACGTCTAGGCATTTGTCATCGCTCCAGCGCGAATAGCGAATTCCCTCATGGAACAATAGATTTTTCTAGGCTTAGATACGAATCAGAAACAATTAATAACATGATTACGTCTAGAATTTTTCACTAAGGAATCATTAGGTATTCTCATGCGAATGTTATCTGGATGGGGGATTGCCTTGGAAAAGCAGCAGAATGAGGAACGTATGCTCAGAACCCAACTTGGCAAATCTAAGCTAGTGGTTGTAAAAGTTGGCGCGTCTTCTCTTTCTGATGATCAGGGGAATCTTGATCTCAATAAAATTAATTCAATATGTGTTGAGATCTCTGGTCTAATGCGGAGAGGTAAGAGCGTGGTGCTGGTCTCTTCGGGGGCCATAAAGGCCGGAAAGGCGATCATGAGCGATACCCTGAAGAACGGCGAACTCCCTTCCTTGCAAGCGTTCGCCGCGATAGGGCAGGTCTTATTGATGGAGTCATATCGTGACATCATGGCAGGCAAGGGTTATCGAGTCGCACAGATTTTACTGACTTGGGATGACTTCAGAAATAAGACCAGGTTAAAAAACCTCATCAACACGCTCAGAACACTTATAGACCATGGTGTCCTGCCAATAATTAATGAAAACGATACTATCGCCGTGGAGGAAATAAAATTCGGGGACAACGATACTCTGTCCGCCTTGGTAGCTGTGCACCTGAAGGCAGATCTTCTTATCATTCTATCTGACATCGACGGTCTTTATACAGGCGATCCGTCTAACCCCTCCTCAAAAATAATTTCATACGTTCCGGAAGTGACCTCTGAAATCGAAGCCTTGGCGTCTTCTAAACACAAGGGATTCGGTGGGATGAAAACAAAGCTCAAAGCTGCCAAATTGGTGAGCGCGTCCGGGATTCCAATGGTAATCGCAAAGGGGGACTCCGGAGTACTTGAACGAATCATAAGCGGCGACGCTGTTGGGACAATATTTGGTGTAGGTGGTCAGAAATGTCAGTAGGTAGTGGTCTGGAATTAAAATTGGTTGAAGCAAAAAATGCTAGCTTGGCGCTGGGTAATGCCCCTTCCGAATTGAAGAACCAAGCACTAAAGATTGCTTCTGACGCCATCTTGGAGCGGAAGGAAGAGATCCTTTCGTCAAATAGGGTGGATTTGGAGTTCGCCAAGGTTCTTCTGGAAAGGAGGGAGATAAACAAATCACTTTTTGATCGATTAAAGCTAGACGAGGCAAAGGTCGAAGAGATCGCAAAAATGGTGTCGAGCGTAGCCGACCTCGAGGATCCTGTGGGTAGGGTATTGTATTCAATAAAGATGGACGAGGGGCTAGAGCTCTTCAAAGTGTCCGTCCCGTTCGGCGTCATCGTGTCGATCTTCGAAAGCCGACCGGATGCCCTTCCACAAATTGCCGCATTATGCATAAAATCTGGAAACTCGGTCGTACTGAAAGGCGGGGCTGAAGCCCGCGCCTCAAACCGAAAGATCTTCGAGATAATGAAAGATTCCTTCACCAAGGCAGGGTTGCCTGAGGGCTGCATGCAGTTAGTGGAGGAGCGCGAGGCGGTCGGCGCTCTTCTCAAGATGGAAGGTTATGTTGACTTAATCATTCCAAGAGGCAGCAACGAGTTCGTCAAGTACATTCAGGAGAATACGCGGATTCCTGTTCTAGGTCACTCCTCTGGTATCTGCCACGTCTATGTAGATTCCAAGGCCGACTTGAGTAAGGCGATCAAGATATGTTTAGACGCCCGGATTCAATATCCTGCGGCATGCAACTCAATGAAGATCCTCCTTGTGGATCGAGGGATCGCTGAAGCGTTTTTGCCTGCCGTATCGAGGTTTCTAATCGAAGAAGGCGTTAGAATTAAGGGGTGCCCCGAGACAAAGGAGCTCTTATCCCGTTTCGGGGTTGCTGTCGATGAAGCAGACGAATCGGACTGGACTACTGAGTATTTGGATCTCACACTTCCTGTTAAAATCGTAAGCGACATTGAGGAGGCAATATCGCACATAAATCGCTACGGGTCGAAGCATACTGACGCAATAATTACTGAGGATCTAGCCAACGCAAGGAAATTCATAACTTCTATTGATTCGTCTTCTGTGTTCCACAATGCTTCGACTAGATTCAGCGACGGGTATCGGTACGGATTGGGCGCAGAAGTTGGCATAAGCACAAACAAGATTCATGCAAGGGGTCCTGTCGGGCTAGAGGGGCTCGTTACAACAAAATGGATACTTCTCGGGTCTGGGCAGGTAGTCTCAGATTACGTCGGTAAGAAAGCAAAGCCATTCCTGCACAGAAAAACAGATCCTGATTGGGAGGAGAGGTTAAAGTGAAAGTAGGTATAATGGGATTCGGAAAGATGGGCTCTTCATTGATATCCGGAGGAATCAGGTCTGGCGTGCTTAAGAGAGACGAGGTGTGCATTTATGACCTCGACAGCGAGAGGGTGAAATTTGCAGAAAGCGAGGGCCTCTCTATAGCAAAATCTTTGGACGATGTAGTGGATTCCGACAGTCTAATAATTGCAGTGAAGCCAAAGGATCTTACCGATCTGTTGAGTAGCGCCAAAGCATCTCTTATCGAGAGGCGCCCCTTATTAATCTCAATAGTGGCTGGAATTAGGATCGAAAAGCTTCAATCCATGTTGGATGACGTGCAGATGAGGATAGTCCGGGTTATGCCGAACATTGCAGCCTCAGTGAATGAGGCAATATCTGCATATTGCACGAGCAAGTCGGTTAGAAAGGAGGACCTTGAGTTCATAAATTCGTTGCTATGTGGGGTGGGGAAAGCCGTTTTTGTAGACAACGAAGACGAGTTGGACATCATCACAGGAGTGAGTGGGAGTGGACCTGCATATTTTTCATTGATGATGGGTGCAATGGAAAAAGTTGCGATCGAGAGAGGGATCGAACGCAATCTTGCTAGGATGATGGTGGCGCAGACTTGTCGCGGCGCAGCAACGATGATATTGGAACGGGGCATTTCTCCGGAGGAGCTGATAAGGATGGTTGCCTCCCCCGGCGGTACGACCGAAGAGGCATTGAAGGTGATGGAAGAGAGAAAATTCTCTTTGATCGTGTCTGATGCAGTTTCAGCAGCTATAGAGAAATCTCGTAGGATTAATCGTTAATCCTACTGCTGCTCCTCCCCTGCGAACCTCAGGATCGCAACTATCCCACCAAAAGAGTTCATAAGCATTTTTCCTTCGTCTGTTTCGCTCGAAACAACCTCGACCTTCGCATTTGTGGAGTCTGCGATTTCGGCTAGTTCCTCTATAATGCTCTTCTCCTCCTCCACTTCCATGGTCCCGCCGCACTTTTCACACAGCTCTTTCTTGGTCATGGATGCCACTTGTTGCCTTGTGTAAGTAACTTCTTTCACGTTATTGCAATTGAGGCACCTGAACTTGAAACGAGTCGTCCCCAAGTCTGCTGAGAGTATTAGCTTCTTCACCATTCCCTTTTCCAACTTGCTCCGCACATCCTTCTCTCCATAGGCTACCTGCGCGCTGTTCTTTGCTAAGAGATAGAGAAAATCTTGTATCAGCTTTTTTTCCTTAAGAAACTCGACATTCTTTAAGGCTTCCTTAGATTTCTCAACGAGCTCATATACCCCAGGCTCTTGCGTGTAGCTCAAGTCTTCAACCGCAAGCACTTTGTTCTGGAGTTGGTAGTGGAGGAAATTCCCTTCGTAAAACTCATTTTTTGTCGGACCAGGGCCACCAATGATTATGCCCTTCAGATTAGGTATGGGGAGGAATATCTTCTCGGCATGCTCTGCTACTCTTTTGTAGAATTCATGTGCAGCTATCTCGACCAACCTCTGGAACCTTCGTGCCGACTGTCCTCCAGCGTCATGCTTGCTGGGGCTTCCTGAAGTGATGGTTTCTACAATGTCCAGTCTACGTCCCTTCAGAAGCGCAAAGGATGCATCGCTTCTGTCCATCACGATGAGTCCGTAGACATCCTTTTCCACAAGCATCTCCTTTATGGGATCTAGGTAAAATTTAGAGTCACAGCGATAAAGAAATAGATTTATGGGCTCGGGCGGCTCAATGACGTAGGTCTCGATCTTTTCAGTTCCAGGTCCGCCCCGGGGGATAGCCCCGCTGAATATGACCAAACCGTTTTTCGGGGGGGTTCTGAAGAGCCTGAGCTTTTGCATGATGCTTTCTATCGCATCCTGAACGTTCTTTCGCGTAGACTTGGATTTTATGTTTGCAGAAGTGCCCAATTCCTCCCTTAGGTTCGTCATAGCGTCCGAGATCTGCCTCGTCGGGGGTATGTATTGAGAGATGAGCTCTGTAGCCTTGCCTTCCTTCGACTCGAGCTCCTCTATCAGCTTCTTTAGCCTGAAGGTTTCGAGTGAGCTCCTTTCAGAACCTGACAACTCTGCGACCTCGGAATCCGTGAATCGTTCAAACCTTTATATAACTTATACTATTAAGTCTCACCGGTGTTGGGGGTTGAAGATTACCATTAAGCTGAGCGGTCACATTCTCTTCCCCGCGATGGATACGCTGCCTCAGATCAAAGACTACGCAACGGTGATAAGAGAGTTGGTGAAGAAAGGGGATCACGTGTCGGTAGTCGTCGGTGGAGGTGCCCCTGCGAGATACTACATCCAACTTGCTAGGCGTGAGGGTGCCGACGAAGCCACTTGCGATCACATAGGGATTACCATAGCAAACCTTAATGCCAAAATTTTCTCCCAGGCTTTGGGGGATGTTGCTTGCCCCTTTGTGCCCATGGATTTTGATGAGCTAGAGAAAGCCAAGGTAAGTGGAAAGGTGATCGTCATGGGCGGGCTGCAGCCAGGGCAATCCACCAACGCTGTCGCATGCATACTCGCTGAGAAGATGAGGTCCGAGCTACTCATCAACACAACAACTGTCGACGGAGTCTATTCTTCAGATCCTAAGAGAGACCAGGATGCGAGGCGATTAGAAACAGTCACTGTGGGTGAGTTGAGTAAAATTTTGGCATCCATGGGAGTAAAGGCTGGGGAGTACGCTCTTCTGGATCCTGTTGCCCTGAGGATAATACAGAGGTCGAGAATAACCACAAAAATAATAGACGGAAGAGACCCACTCAACATTCTGAGGGCTTGCACGGGCGAGAAAATAGGAACAACTATTATTTCTTGAAGAGGTGAGAAACGGAATGTCTAAGAGGAGCTACGAAGAAAGATGGGGGCCCCACAGTCACTGTCTTATCTGTGGCAATGCGATCCCGGAGGGAGAAAAATACTGTAGTGAGAGCTGTAAATTAAAATACGAAGAGGAAATGAGAAAGGCCAGTAGGCAGCAGAAGATAAGTTATGTCTTCATTGTTGCCATGGCGGCGTTGTTGCTAATTATGTTCATACTCCCATACTTGTTAGGTCAGTAACGACGATTTTTAAGTGTTGAACTCTTGATGACTGCGGCAGCTTGCTTACACTTAAATAGCTCGAATTTTTTTAATCTTTTAAGGCGGGGATCCCCTAGCCAGGTCAAAGGGGAAGGACTCAAGATCCATATGATGGGTTATCCTTTGGCGAAGGCCTTCGTGGGTTCAAATCCCACTCCCCGCACCAACCTCGCGTCTAGACCCAATCTGGCACAATTGTTGTTGTCTCGGTAAGCGCCTTGTGGTGATGTTTAAAAAATTGGAATTGTGTTATCGTTTCCCCCTCATATTTTCGATGAACATGTCTACTGTTACAGCCGGCATTGAAAGTATCTTCACGGTGCCCCTCGAGCCAAATTCAGCAGATGCCTTATAAATGACCTCATTGGACGGGGCTTCTATTATGTTTACAAAGTCGTAGGGTCCAAGAGTAGCAAACTGATACAAGATTTTGGCTCCCAATGCCTCGACCTCTCTGTTCACTTCCTTTATCCTTTCCGGGTTCTCTTTTACTGTCTTCCTTCCCTCTGCCGTTAGTTTTGATAGAAGTACATAGTAGGGCATATTGCCCACTCCATATTCTATTTCTTTAGACCAATATTTCAATTTTGGCATTCAGACCGAGTATGCCTCGACCAGGTCTCTCGCCGTGATTATGCCGACCAAGTTTTCCCCCTCAAAGACAGGGAGCCTCCTCACATGTTTTATTGCCATGTGGATTGCAGCCCTATGGATGCTCCACTCCGGACTAATTGATAG
>JASFYL010000054.1 GCA_030055575.1 Thermoproteota archaeon
CCTCGTCCCCAGACGGAGGCTGGCGCGTGGCCCTCCGCGGCACAGAGCGCGATATCCAGGCCTGCGTCGAACCGTCCGAGTACCCAGCGTAAACCTCTGACCTCGAGCCCCCGCATCCAGACGGCACTTCCTGATCAACCCTAGCGCCAGTGGGATTGCCCTGCGCTCATCCAGAATAACTTCGGTTTAAGAAAAGACTTGCTTCAGCTATAGCTCCCTCGGCGCCCCCTGAACAGCCCGACGTCCGGGGGGGCTCGCCGAGTATTGGCACGTATGAGGTTGCGCGTATCGCTCCGTCCTGCACTTTAAGATCCCCATCTAGTCAGTCTCCAAAGCAATCCCAATGACGCTTAAGCAGAAAAAGAAGGGCATTGGAGCAGAGGAGTCAAGGAGGAGGCCCTGATGGCAATGCCGGGAGCTGGGCTCATCCTGTAGTTATTTCGCCCCTACCCCTCTTGCAATTTTATCGGAGGTTTTTGGCTAGGCTGCAAAGGATCCCCCTCTTACCCTTACTTCGCAATATTGTCGAAGACAGGGATTTTCTTTGGGCTTTTAGGATCATCTTGCCATCTTGAGCCTGAAGGCGACATAAGATCCTGGGCTCTCCCGAGCAAAACGGGCATAACGACCTGATTCTTTGGTCCGACCACCGCCTCTTCTTAGGAGATAAGCCAAAGCAAGGAGGACGCCATTAATGGGCTGGATTAATGCTTCAGCGCATATGCGGAGGTTATGGAAATTCCTTGGGAGGGAGCGGCTGGGTCTCAGCTTTGGTACCAGATAGCGCCGCGTCCCATTTTTACCTTAAACCGTGCAGGGCAGGTCTCGGCTACGAAGAGTTACTCTACATTAACTTGTGGCATCCATCTCAGGGGGGCTGGTAGCGTTTTGGTCGAAAAGGCGATTGATGTTGACCAACAGATCTAAAGCAGGCTACCCGGCCCCTCTTCTCAGACGAGATTCAAGGCACCACTGGCTGGGAGAGGGCGCTCTACTCGCTCTGGGGAAGAAGGGCTTCTGCATCTTGGCAACCGGTCCCTCTTCTAAAGCGCTGAGCAAGGAGGTAGCCACCCAGCACTGAAGAAGGACTGACTTAAACGATGCGCCATCTCTCCTACAGGGATCCTCAATTCCAGGGGCTTAGCTGCCTCCGCCCGAAAGGCTCTCAGGGGACCAGCAGGACGAGGTGAAGCGCATGCTCCTGAAGTACACGCGCGGGGGTTCCAGGAATTCGGTGCTCGAAGGGCGGACTAAAACCATTTCTTTGTAGACTACTTGGATCTGCTCGCTTGACCTAGTCGAGAAGTTTGGCGCAGAGAACCTCTTCGCAAAAAATGCCTCGTTGACGCGGCGCTCTCGTCCTTCCCTAATTTTTCTCTTTAAACTGAATCTGCAGCAGGCTCAAGCCCGAGGGGATCAGCGAACAGGAAGGCGCTGTATGCTTGTGCGGAGCCACTCGAGGAAGCCTTCTTCGGACTATGCCTCGGGAGGTGCCAAACCTCCTCCGGGAGGTCAAAGCAGTCGATGCTGAAGGTCTACATCAATGACACCGGACTACTGAGCGTACGACTATCTCGGACGGAGAGGACAATAGGGCAGGAACATGAAGAAGACCGTCTTCATCGAACTGATCAGGAGTGAGGGAATGCGGAAGGGGTCTGTAATGGAGGGACTACCAGGGGAACGAGGTCGACCTCGTGGTGGAGAGAGGGATGGAGCTAAAGAGCGGATTCAGGTGACGTACGCGACCGGGAGGGATAAGGGGGAGAAGGAAGGGGAGGGCTAGGTTCGTGCCGCTGTGGAAGTGGCTGGTCGGGAAGGGGGGAGGCGGGCATGCATGTAAAGAAAGCGGAAAAAGCAGGCGTGTCTAAGGAAAACAAGCACCTTGAAGTTAGGGCACCGAGCGCCTGGCCATAATTCCCCAGTTTTGCATTGTGGGTTCCTTCCACCTAAAGGACGTAATAAGTGCAAAGCTTGGATCAACAAATTTCAAGACTGGTCGGTGGGTTCCGATTCAGGCAAACTATACAATGACGTCACAAGTCATATTAGCTCATATATGAGCCAAAAACCATTAATTATGGCTCACATATTTAAAAACTATGGAAGAGATAGAGGGCGTCCTCCTCGATTGGAACTTCTGGTACAAGGATCTCTATACCGGTGTGCCCAGGGGGGCTTACCTGAGGAGGCTCGAGAAGCTCGCGAGGAGCGGGTTCGTGGTTGACATCATCGGGATCAGGAGGAGCGGCAAGTCGACTCTAATGAGGCAGCTTGCGAGATCCCTGATAGATAAAGGGGTCGACCGGAAGGACACGCTGATAGTGAACTTCGAGGATCCCCGCTTTGTCGAGCCCTCGGCGGAACTCCTCGAGAGGATCTACAGGAGGTACCTCGAGGCGGTCAAGCAGGGCGAGGCAAAACCATTCCTCTTCCTCGACGAGGTGCACAGGGCAGAGGGGTGGGAGGGGTTCGTACGGGCTCTCCATGAGAGGAAGGAGGCGCAGATCGCGGTTTCGGGCTCCACCTCAAGGCTTTCGTCCAAGGAGGCTGCGACGCTGCTGACCGGGAGGCACATCACTGTGGAGGTTTCTCCCCTGAGCTTCAGGGAGTTCCTGGAATTTAGGGGGTTGAGGGCGGAAGGCAAGCTCGAGAGGCTCGCCAAGAGCACTGAGATCAAAAAGCTCCTTTTGGAGTACATGCGGTTCGGCGGGTTCCCGGAGGTAGTGCTCAGCCACCCGGAGGAGAGGATGACGATCCTGCGCAGCCTCTACGACGACATAATAACAAGGGACGTGGTCCTACGGGAAGGGGTCCGCGAGGTGGAGAAGCTCAGGGCGCTGGCGAGGTTCTTCCTGACTAACATATCGGACAGGATCACATTCAACGCAATCAGCAAATTCCTTGGGCTGCCCCTCAGAACCGTAGAGAGGTTTTCGGGATACTTGGAGGCGACATTCCTGATCCATTTCATCAGGGAGTATTCAAGATCCTTAAAGAGCGTGGAGAGGGCTCCGAGGAAAGTCTACTGTGCAGACGTGGGACTCGCCAACGCCGTGGGTTTCATGCACTCGGATAACTGGGGCAAGCTAGCAGAGAACATCGTCTTCCTCGAGCTGATGATGAGGTACCAAGCCAACCCCCTCATCGAGCTCTTCTATTGGAGGAGCCCCTCCGGGGCTGAGGTCGACTTCTTGGTCAAGGACGGGGCAAAGCTGAAGGAGGCGATGCAGGTCTGTTGGGATCTTGGGAAACCAAAGGCGAGGGAAAGGGAGATCAAGGCACTGGAGAGGCTGATGAGCGAGACTGGGCTGACGGAGGCGACGCTGATAACAAGCGAGGAGAGGGGCGTTCAGGAGGTCGGAAACGGAACCATAAGAGCGGTGCCGCTCTGGGAATGGCTGCTTTTGTGGCAAGGGGATATAAATCAAGAGGACTGAATTCCGAGCGGGGCGTTGTGATGAGTAGGATTACTTCCGACAGAGCCGGTGTGCCACTCTTGTAAGGTAAAAACAATCTGCATTTTTGACCGATGAACTGCCTCGACAGACTGATCCGAGGATGCAGGAACCACCCCGAGGGATCGCTATAAGTCGACCGCGATTTCCGCAAATCGAGATCAGGAACTGATGAGGCGCTTACAAGGTCTGTACTCGGAAAAGGCCAGAGATCGGAACCATGGAGAGGCTCAGCGCACTAAGAGAGAATGGAGAATCACGCATTAGCGGATGGGTAGGGGAGGGCTAGGTTCGTGCCGCTGTGGAAGTGGTTGGTCGGGAAGGAGAAGGGGAAAATGGTTTAGAAAGAAAGGAATCGGAATGAAGGAGGAGACATTAAGGAAGAAAGAGAACGGATCCCACGGAACATTCCGCCTGGGACGGTAAGCACACACCCTTAAGTTATGGATCTAAATCATCCAAAGAAAACAAATTTAAGCAAAAATGTTTTCTGTAAAATAAACATGGAGAAGGCGATCGGCGAAGCCCTCTCGGAATGGTTCGCCAAGGAGCTTCCGGAGCTGGTCGAGCGAGATCTGGATGTTCCAATAAAGGGAGACCAAGTCGTGATCCTCGTCGGACCCAGGCGAGCCGGAAAGACTTACCTCCTGTTCCAAGAGACCGAGAGGCTGCTGAATGAGGGCTATGAGAGAAGGAACATCGCATATTTAGATTTCGAGGACTTGAGGCTGAGCCGCCTACGACCCGAGGACTTCTCTGCTTTCACAAAGTCAATCAGCGAACACTTGAGGGAGAGGGAAGGCAAGATAGTGCTTCTCCTCGACGAGATCCAGCGGCTCGATGGGTGGGAATCATGGGTCAGGACGCTCCACAACTCCGGAAGGTACAGGATTGCCGTCACGGGGTCTTCCTCGAGGCTATCAACCGCCGAGGTGGCAACGCAGCTCAGGGGGAGATACATTCCCAGGCTGGTCCTGCCTTTCTCCTTCAGAGAGTTCCTCAGGACGAAGCGGGAGATCACCGATCCGACGGCGATTGTGACCCCGGAGGATCGGGGCAGGATCCTGCGCCTCCTGAGGGAGTACCTGAAGTGGGGAGGGTTCCCGGACGTGGTGAAGGCAGAGGGGGAGGAGAGGAAGGCAGAGCTGCTGAGGGTCTACAGGGACACGATATTCTACAGGGACGTGGTGGAGCGGTTCAGGGTCAGGGATGTATCGGCACTGGACAGCTTCTCAAGGATGCTCGGAGAGAGCTTCGGCAAGGCGTTCTCAATCTCCAAGGCTGAGAAAGCGTTCAGGTCCATGGGGGTAAAGAAGAGCAAGAGGACGCTCAGCGAGTACCTGAGGTACTTCGAGTCAGCATTCTTCGTCTTCACGGTTGAGAAGGTGGGGTACAAGGCGAGGGAGAGGGCGCTCCAGCCGAGGAAAGTGTACCCCGTCGACCCCGGCATTTATGGGATCTACACAAGGTTTTCCGAAGACCTAGGCGTCGTGATGGAGTGCGCAGTCGCGGTCGAGCTGCTCAGGAGGGGATACGCGGGGGTGGGCAAGCTCTTCTACTGGAGGGACTACGCGGGCAGGGAGGTCGACTTCGTAGTCCGGCGAGGGGTGCGCGTCGAAGAGCTAATTCAGGTGACTTACGCGTCCGGGAGCGACGAGATCATGGAGAGGGAACTCGAGGCATTGGCGAGAGCCGCCAGGGAGCTCGGGTGCAAAAAGGCGACGGTGATCACATGGGACTACGAGGAGGGAGAGGAAGGGGGGGAAGAGGAAGGGAAGGGGGCTGTGGCGGTGGAGTACAGGCTGACCGCCGAGAAGGAAAAGGAGGGTCCGGGAACCGGGGCGGGACGGTCGAGTATGAGGTTCGTGCCGCTGTGGAAGTGGCTCCTGCAACCAGATGGGGTGCATGGGAAGGCAGAGTGAGTGGTGTTGGATTTGTTGCTCATGAAATTGGGGCGCATGCGGCGCGAATTAAGGTAACCTCCATCAGCTGTTAAACTGGCACACGCCCTCTGCCGAGACTGCCAGACTCCTGCGCGATTCAAGGGATTCAGCTTCCCCCCAACTGCCCCAGAGGAGTTTCATGAAGTACGGGGGACTGACCGCAGGGCGCACTCGCCCCACCCAGGATCTTGATCAGCGCCTATGGCAGCGACGATCCGAATGGAGCAAGACAGACTATCCAATTCTCCCCAGCAGTTCGGAGATTCTATCCGAAATGATCCCTGGCATGGAGCCCCGGTTATCGACCGAGACGGCGAAGAGCTCTGCGTCACACCTCTCCTTAAGCGAGACCACGAGAGGATCCGTGGAACGGAAGTGCACGGTCGCGATGAGGGGCTTTCCGCTCTCCACAGCTGCTACGACCGCGCTGCGGAAAGCGCCTGAGAGGAGCTCCATCGGGCCGATCTCGTCGACCGCTATGACCTCCGATCGGGCTGCTGCGTCCAATACGGCGGAGGCGCCCACCCCCTCCAGGGCCCGGATATCAACCAAGTACCTCCCAATCTTCGGACCGGGCCCTGCCTGGGCGCGTGCGAGCCACCCCCGCCTCCCGGTCGCAAGGTCCTCGAGCTCGAACCCGACCCTGGCACCGGTGACCCTGCTCCGGACCTCCTTCGTGACCATGCCGCCCACGGATAGCTTCTGCTGCCTGATTAATCCGACCGCCCGGAGGAGAACCGTAGTCTTTCCTACCCCGGGGGGACCTGTCAAGAGGAAGACGCGCTTCAAGCATGCCGCCTGCCTTACGCTACCATTCCAAACGATGAAAGATTAGCCTTTCTGACCCGAAATCCTCCACCATTCTCCCCGCTGGACACCGGGACGCTAAGCGTGTGGGTAACCCGCCTAAGGGGGTCTTTTATCACCACCGTCCACCCCTGACACCTCACATAAGAGATTAGTTCTCTTTCCATTGTAAGCAGCACGTGGATCGTTGGGCAGGAGGTGGGCTAGGACCAGTGCGTCCCTCCTGCCAGTCCCTTAATCCACTGCATTTTTTGATTGCTGCCCACGAGATCCGCCCACTGTTTGAGGAATTAAATAGGGTTGCCTGAGGGTCAATAGCAGCCGCCGCCACGCATTTGTTCGCAATACCTTCTGACCGAACACGAGCGTTTGGAAGCATTTGCGGACGGTTGAGGGGATCTGCGCCACCTTTGCCGTAAGCACCGCTGCCGACTCAGCGTAGGTCAAATCGTGGGAGTTGGACCAGAAGGGACCTCCGTCGATTGTGGCCGTGCAGAACGACCGATGCCGAGAGTGCGGAGAAACACAGCATGTAGAGGGACCCGCCCGACTCGGGCATGGCAGTTTTCTACATGACCCTGAATTTTTAATGCTGGGTAAGGGCTAGTATCTGTCGGACACAGGTAATGGTCCCAGTATCCTGTAGATCATCGGAAGGGGATGCCGCTGGCACATAGCCATTTGGAGAGGGCCTTTAGGAACGACTCTACACCGCCGACCTGCTCGGACACACGGTGAGACACCAGTATGCAGATCCCCCCAAGGCATCAGCCAGTTGCCCCCCCCCCACGACTTCCCCTTGCGGAGACCCCGCCCTCCGGTCACTCCTTGAAGGACCTTGAGCTACAAGCGCCCGAGTCTCTTCCACGAGTGGTGCTCGATCATTTGCCTCTGACCTTGTCCGACTATCTGCGAGTACTTCTTCGGGTCGACCAGAGAATCCTGTAGGATCACCCGCATACCTTCCATTGCGTCAGCGGCCTAGTGGATGCCAGGCAGACGGCGATCCCTTTCACGCCCTGTGGACCAGAAATGACTAAGCCCGTGGGCGAAGAACTCGAGGGTCTTGATCCGTTGCCCCCCTGAGAACGGGGCGCCTTTAAAGAATGGCAGTAGACCTATCCGGGACTGCCCGAATATTTCCTTCAGCACTGAGTCGGGCACTACCCCGTGAAGAGTGAGAAGAAGAGGATCTCCCCGACCAGCGGCGCCAGGAAGGACGCCGATCCCAGGACAAGGCTCACCTTCAGGTTCTTCCTCATCAGGCGGGTCTCTATCTCTGCCCCTGCCAGGAACGTTAGCATGAGACCGCCGAAGGTCCCCAGGAAGTCGAGCCACCCGTCTATTCCGACGCCGAGGAAGTTCCCCAGGACGATCCCGGCGGCTACCTCGAATATCGCCGAGGATATGTTGAACCTGACGCTCAGTATCGCTGCGGCGGCTATGGCAGCCGAGACCAGTGCAACAGAGACCAAGTCCACCACGCCCTTCACCTCCAGCAGGTGTCATCAGCCTTTAAGGCGGTTAGGCCAAGCCGGGTGGACACCATCACCGATAATGGAGGGGGGAGGGCGACGCGGTATTTATGTCATTCGACCGGCAGCAAACACCCAACCGAGCAGCCTGACGCCAAGGGAAAACTTATTAGCCATGCTTCATGCTTTTTGTACCTGGCGATGAAGCTCGCCCTTAACCGCCCTCGCCTTCGAGCCTGCGGCTGATAGCTTCTACCAATTCGCGATTGGGGGCATTCCATTGCGCAAGAGTTTTGGAAAAAGGGATCCCTCGGATCCAGCCGAGGTTGGATGCGGAGGCGGAACCTCGCGCGTAGAGTTCAACTTGGCGGAGGCAATGCACAGGAAACTGTGCGAAAGATGCGGAGGCTTCACAGCGCTACCTGCGGAGCTCGTGCAGCCGCTGCTCGAGAAGGCGATGGGGAACTACTGGATCATGGTATACAAGCGCATGAGGGACGACTGCGAGAGGCTGAGGCAGGACTACGAGACGTACAGGCTAGACAACGAGCTCCTAGACGCTATAGAGCGTCAGAACTCCGAGCTGAGGGCGCTTCTGGAGGGCAATGGGATCCAGATGCCGGAGGGTGCGGGGAAGACCCACCTGAACCCGCATCGGGAGA
>JASFYL010000055.1 GCA_030055575.1 Thermoproteota archaeon
AGGCAGTTGTCTCGACTGTCAACCTTGTGCTGCTCCTCTTCCTTCTCGGAACCTACATAGGCATCTACACGAAGACCAAAAGTAGCTTCACAGTAGGGTTGATCCTGCTCTCGATGGTGCTGTTGATGAATGCGGTCTCGTCAAACCCCCTCGTAATATGGGCATTCGGGTTCCGGCTGATCGGGCTCGGTCCCTTTGCGGTATTGCCTGACCTCTTCACGCTCGGTGCGCTGTTGGTGCTCATCTATTATGTCCTGAAGTATTGAGCTCAACATCCTTTCGGCATTATCCTACCTTTCTCTCATATGGAGCGGCTGGTGCGCAGACGCGGAAAGCCGCCAAACCGCAAACCTCCTTGTGAATAACCCAAAAATGGCTATTTCATTGAGTACAGGTCTTTTCTTTTCGAGAGGCAAGAGCGCTAAGTCGCCTCTCCCTCGGTTTTTTTCAGGTTCTTCAGTTTCTGCTCAAGTTGGAAGAGTGAAATCCTAAGCTCGTGCAGTTGCTTCGGAAGGTGGCTTACCTCGCCTATAGGCTCGCTCCTCTGAAGCAGCTCCGCTGCCGAGAGATCCGAGATCGGGGTGTCAACATCTTTATGAGATTTATCTCCACTCTCACCAGCTTTAGCAGACCCTCCTTCAGTTTGAGCTGCATCTTCCGAAGCCGTGGGGGCAGAGGCTTCGATCTCAGGCACCAAGCTTTTTGGGGGCTCTGAGAAATCTTGTTTCGGCTTCGATCCTTCTGGGGAGATGCCGAGGAGCGCGGCTACGTCATCGGTCTCTGTTGGTGCTTGTCCAGCCTCTGACGAGCCCTTGGCGATTCCACCTCCCGCCTCTGATACGCCCGGCTCCACGGCTGCTGGAGATGGCGCAGCCTTGAACTTTGCCTCGATTATCGACCTTGCCTCTGCGAGGCTCGAGATAGGTTTCACCTTCACCTTTTGGTCTGAGGTGCTTTCCTCACCAGTCTTTTCTCCCTCATTCTCCTTTCCATCATCGTTCTTAACTGTCTCAGACCCTGCTGGTTCTCCAGCTTCGCCTAATTTTTCTTTCTTGGATTCCGCTTTCTCTTCACTTCCAGATTCTGTTCTCTCTTCTTTTTGATTCGCGTCGGCTTTTGGCGCAGTCAATGAGGGTACTTGGGTTCCCTGTTGCCCTCCTCCAGATCCTGCAGACGATGTTGCCTCGGAGGTTGGCTCCGAGCTGGCTGTACCAACGAGCACTTCTTTTCTCTCCGCCCCATTCGAGAGGTCCTCCGGGATCGCTGCCTGGGGGGGAACGAGCGGGTCTTGGTTTACCTTGCGTTTAAAAAGTCTTATGGGGGGGATTCTGAGCTTGATGCCGAATTTGAGTCTCCTGGAGTGCATCCACATATCCCTGACCTTTGCTAGGCGTTCATGGTTTAGTGATTCCTCTGGGGGAGCGATTGTTTCAGATGTGCCGACTGCTTCTGCGATGCTCTCAAGCGGGGCTTCTGGGGGTTGCCCGACCGGATCTCCAGATTCGGCGAGCCGTGGCGAACTACCAACCCCGTCCTCTAGCACCTCCCCTTTCTTGGCGCTTCTCCTTCCTCCCCTGTACATACTCACCACGTCGAGGAAGAGGGTGAGCATCATACCTATAGCGAGGATCATTCCCGCCAGCAAGACCATCGGGAGTAGAACCGTGTTGATAGATGCGAGATCCATGCAGAACACCACCACTCAGCTCAGAAACCAGTGATGCTGACCATCCTCCCGAGCCCAATGCTCTCCAAGTAAGATGCCACTGCAGTGAAGCACACGAAGTAGGTCATCCACCCGGTGACAATGAATAGCCCCAAGTAGAAGGTCAAGTCGAACTCCTGCCCCCCGGCGACCTCGTGCAGGACAATGGCGTTTACGAATGTTAGGGTTGCGATGAGGACGTAGATGTATGCCTCGATCGCCGCGAGTGAGGGGACAGACGCAAACACCATCGGGAGTCCCTGTTGCTCGAACTGTGTGAAGATCTCGATGAACTGCGTCAGAATCGCCATTATGAGGCCGACTATGGCACAGAGTATTGGGTGCATTGGCACGATTATCCCCTTCATCAGAGCGGCAGCCTCATCTACCTTCCTCCGGAGCGTTAGTACGAAGAGGGACGAATTTGCAACCAGCGGACCGTAGAGCTTGGCCTGGGAGCCCAAACGGTTAGCCTCTGAGAGGGCGTCGCAGTGGACCCCGACGAGCTCACTCGACGTCTCCTTCTTGAATGCATCCCAAGCCACCTCCTTCTCGATCCCGATGCCCAACCGGGAGGACATCCTCCTAACGTATGGGGTTAGCTTCCCGAAGTCGAGCTTCGAGATCTCCTTGAACGCGTAGGTCAGCGACGTTCCTGTAGTGGACAGCGAGGTAGTAAACATTGTGACGAACTCGGTGAAGCGCTCGTCGATCGCTCCGATCTTCCCAAGGCGCTTCATTCCCAGGTACCCGATCAGCGTCGCGGGGACGCCGGAGAGAGCGCAGCCTATCACACCAACCTCGAATGGTATTAGCCTGAAGGTGAGCATCATGACCAGGAACAGGTTAAGCCCAGCGGTCACCTTCCACGTGAGCCTGCTGAGCCGGATGGTGCTCTCCAAGTCCTTGTCTAGGTAGTTCCTGGAGATTATCTTTAGGGTGGGCGAGGAGATGTAGAAGACGAGCCCAAATATGGCATAGATGCCCATTATCGCGGGCATGACTATCCCCGTGGTCTCGACTCCAGCTCCCCATAGGATGCTGGTGAATACGAGGATCAGCACGATCAGAACCGAGGAGGAAAGGATCGCGCTGTATGCTTCGGCGAACCTCTTCAGCTTAGTGAGGGACCTCTCCATCTCGCTCGAGTACATCGTCATGAAAGAGTTGTACTCCTTGGTGAGAAAGGTGATCATATCCTCCCCCATCTTGGCTATCTGGGCGAACCTCTGCAGGAAGTCCCTCAAATACGGTGCCCTTATCTCGCCCCTGGCTATCTCGCAGGACCTAGCGAGATCCATGCCAAGGTCGACCATCGCGGAGATCCTCCTCATCACCTTTGTTATCGGTCCGAATCTCGTCCGCCCACTAACCCTCACTAGCTCGATTGAGGAGACATCCGCGTAAGCGCATGCGAGGAGGTGCATGAGAAAGAAGGGCATCGAGTGCCATATCCTCTTGTTCGTGCCGGAGTAGAGGAGGGTCGCTAGCTGATCCCGCGGGGAGATCCTGAAGCGCTCCTTGGCCTTCTTCGCCTCGATCTTCTTTATCTCCTCCACGCTCTCCTCCGGCATCCAGATTGGCTTCTCCTTGGTCTCAGCGACCGCCAAGGGGCTCCACCTCCGAGACTAAACCAAATGCCATTTCAACGCTCCCTCTTTGCGCATGTCCGATGCCACGTAACCTTCCCCTCCCTGAAAACGCAAACGCGGATCGCCACATGTCGCCGTTCCCATTCCCTCCCCTGCACATACGGCGCCATGCCGCTTCAAATCAGTCACCCTTCAGTATCTTGTCGATAGCCTTCGTCGCGTAGCTGTCGAAGTTCATGTCCGCGAGGTACGGGTTCTCATAGACCTTCGAGAGCACGGTGTAGACGTCGTAGTAGTCCATTATGTTAAGCTCGACTAGCTTCTTTATGATGTAGGTCCTAAGCTCCAGCTCGTTGTAGATCTTTCTTGCGTCTTTCGGCGAGAGCCCCTTCATCGGGGCGACCTTATACTCCAGCAGGTAGCTGTTTCCTACCCCCCTGAAAGTGTGGGCGTCGGTGACCGGATCCCAGGAGAAGATCTCGATAAAGTTGTAGGACTTCTCCACCGGGTCGATCCCGATTATCTCGCATATCCCGGTAACCCTCCTCTCGAACTTGCCGGTCTTAGGGCTCTTGACGCTGCTCTGGAAGAGAACGACATTCAGGTTGTCTACGTAGGCGGCTGGGATGTTGATCGGGTCCCCTGTGATCCTCTGGATCAGCTTCTGCATGGAAGCTGCGTGGAAGGTCGAGATTACGGGGTGCCCGGTCTGGATCGCCTGGAACGCAACGTTACCCTCCCTGCCCCTGATCTCCCCCACGATGATGTAGTTCGGCCTCTGCCTGAGGGCAGACTTGAGCAGGTCGAAGAGCTCCACTGAGGAGGACTCTGACTCCCCCCTCCTCGTGCACTCGCTCACCCAGTTGGGGTGCGGTATGTACACCTCCGGGGTGTCCTCGATCGTGATTACCTTAGCGTTTGGCCTTATGAATACGGTAATCGCATTTAGCGTTGTGGTCTTTCCAGAAGCGGTCTCACCGCAGATGAACATAGACATCCCGGACTCGAGCATCATCCAAAGGTAGGCAGCCATCCGGGCGTCCATTGTCCCGAACTTCACCAGCTGGGTGACGCTCAGGGGGATCTTCGAGAACTTCCTGATCGTGAAGTTGCTACCTCTTCTACTAACGTCGCTCCCGAAGACCACGTTGAGCCTGGAGCCGTCTAGTAGGGAGGCGTCTACGATTGGTCTCCTCGGGCTCACAGGCCTCCCTATCTTCTCGCACATCTTCACGACGAAGGAGTCGAGCTCCTGGACTGCCTTGAACTCGATAGTGGTGGTCATGGATCCGAAGACCTTGTGCTCGACGAATATGGGCCCTACCCCGTCGCAGGAGATGTCCTCGATGTACTGGTCCCTGATGAGCGGCTCGATGATCCCCATCCCGATCTTGTCTGTGAAGATCTCGTACTTGAGCTGCTCGTATGTCTCTCTGGAGAGGAAGAGGGGCGCAGGGATCCCGTTCTTCTTTGGGGGGGGAGGGCTCCCCTCGAGCCTGACCACCTGCTCGAAGAGATTTTTCAGCATCTCCTCGCCCTTCTCGGAGATCTGCTGCGCTGTCTGGTCGTTTATCATCGAAGCCAATAGGACTTCGGCTTTTGAGATGAGGTCCTTCTTGTCGGGCGGCAGGCGGGGCTCGATGGGGCAGTACCTGCCGTAAGGGTCTCTGGTCCCCTTGAAGACATGTATGAATATGTTCTCAGAGGCAGGGTATATCAGGTTGTACTTCTTCAGTAGGCGGAGGTCCCTCGAGAGGGACTTCTTGAACTGAAGCGGGATGCCCGCGAGGTCAGGGTTCTTCTTTGCGCGGTGGGCGTACTCGTGGAGGTGGGGGGCCTTGGAGGCGAACTCTCCGAACTCCGCTCCCAGCTCGGAGACCAGGTTGCACTCAATGCCGCTGTCTGCCTTGGCGGAGTTCCCCGTTGCTGCTGCGCTCGACATGGAGCCTCATCCCCTCCAGTTTGATATCGATCCCCCAGATCATGCCTTCACCTGAGTGAACGGGAGCACCCTTATCCCTATCCCTGGCTCGACCTTGAAAGTGCACAGGTTGTTCGTTGCCTTGGCTGCCCCCCTAAGCTTCAGCACCTCCAAGGTCCTCGCGGTCTCGTTGCTGGGCAGTGTCTTCACCTTGAAGATCATGTGCCCGTCGCAGATCGATCTGATCCTGATGAGCAGGTTGGAGTCGAATGCGAATGGGTGGATCGTGACGAAGGCTATCCTTTTCCTCTGGTCCACGTAGTTCCTCAACTCGGAGAGGAAGTTCAACAGATCCTTCTCCGAGGAGTGGGTAGCTATGTAGGTGAGGGAGTCGAAGATCACGACATCGGCGTCTCCCTTCTTCTTAATGTAGTTGAGCATGACAGATAGGTAGTTGGAGGCGATGTTCTCGTCCCAGTTGATCCCCTTCGCGTGGAATGCGGTGACCCTGAACTCACCCCTGATGAAGTGCGGCGAGGCTTGGAAGGAGAGACTCTCCATCTGCGAGACGAGGGACTGGACGGTCATCTCGGTCGTGATGTACCTCACCCTGAAACCTGACATCAGGGCGCCCCAAGCTACGTCCTGCGCGAATACGCTCTTCCCTGTGTCGTTCTCGCCCTCGATCAGGTTCATCGAGGGCAGAGGTATCCCCCCTATCAGCCTGTCTAGCTCACCCGTGCCCAGCCTGACCATCTGCTGGACTTCTTCAGACATCTAGGTTCACCCCACCCGCCGAAGTTTCCGCAGCCTGGTCAGTAGCCGGTTCTGTCGCCTGACCATCTGCGCCGCCGGAATCTACGCTGAAGCACACCAAGAAGGTCACATTCCCCACCGGGACGTTCCTGAAGGTCAGGATGTTGCCTTCTAGGAGGACTGGGTTCTCGGCAAAGTACTTATCCGAGTCGAAGGACTCGGTGCCCCAAGCCTTGACATATTCTATGCAGCCAGGGATGGCTCCCGTAGCAATTACGATGACGCTCCCACCTCCCACGACTTCGAAGTAGAGTTCGCCCTTCTCGGGGCTGTAAGAGGCCCCCTCCGGAGGATAGTGGGTCGTTACGAACGGGTTCGCACTGATCAGGACGAACGGTGGGCAGGCGATTATGTACGACGTTCCCCCAGGTGTCATAGTTTCGCCCTTTCCCTCGCCCCCCTCTATCTCGTAGGAGAATGACTTCGAACAGCGCCCCCCGTCCGGAGCAGAAAGCACCACAGACCAGATCGAACCGGGGTCGATCGGGTGCGACATCCGGATAAGCGCCTCTATCGTCTCTCCCGAGTCCCAGATCCCAGTCGTGCCCCTTATCGGGTTGGCAGCCTCCCCCTCTAGTCCTGAGGTGAAGACCCGGGAGACGGACCACGAGCCAGGGTAGGAGAGCCGCTCGTAATACGTGGAGCCCGAAGACTGGTAGAGGACAAAGAGGTCTATGCGCCCGAAATCTGAGACCTTAATCGAGGAGCTCAAGAGCGTCAGGTTCACGAGCGCCCGGTTGAGGTCGACGATCTCCCCTCCGTCGATTGAGATGCGGGACTCCTCAGCCTGTGCGTGAGTGTAGTGCGAGATCAGATAGATTGACGAGAGTGAGAGGGAGGTTAGCGAGGAAGCTGCAAGGACGAAGACCATCCCGACCACCGCCGCAGAGAAAGCACCCCCGAACCCGCCCATCCTCGACCACCTAAGCCTAAAGCGAGAAGTAGTACGTGTCCCCGACCCCGTTGTGTGTGTTGACCCTCACGACGTAGTCCCCTGTTCCTATAGACCAGGAGACTGCCACAGTAATCTCGAGCGTCTCCCCCTGGTCTAGCCTCCCGTCCCTGTCTAAATCGTTCACTATTTCAAAGTCCCATCGGTCGTATGTGCCGTTGTAGAGGATCAGCGCAGGTGATGGGACTTTCCCGAAAAAGATGTCGAAGCGTTGGATCTGCGCAGCGTCTATCTGGGCCCTACCGGTGTTCTTAACCCATACCTTGACCTCCCGCTCGGACGACTGTGCTGCGAAGACAATAGTTATTGAGGTGGAGGCGGTTTCCTTGGCGTCCTGTAGTACCATCGACTGGACCATGTTCAGCTGGTTGGATCCCTGGACGAAGACCGCGACCACCGCCGAGGCAGCGATCACTACTGCGATGGTGAGGATCCCCTCAGTCAGGACGTTCGAAGCCATCTGGCATCGCTCCTCCGTTCACGGGGACCTGTCCCTACCCTTCTTGCTCTCGCCCAGCAGGTTGGATAGGACTAGGAAGTCCATGTCGCTACCCCCACCCCCAAGCTTGTCGAAGAGGTAGGTCACCATTACGTGGTCTTCGAGACCACACTCCCTCTCGTAAGGTACGTCGGGCATATCGCCTGCACCCATTATGCTAATCGCCCTTATCAGTGAGGAGCGGAGATCCTCGGAGACTCTGCCCAAGCGGTAGTTGTCGTCGACGACGCGCTCCGCCCCCCTCCTCCCGAAGAGCCTGACGAGGGTGGAGGCGCAGGCGGTGATCCCGACAATGCTGATCCCGCCGCCTGCCGCGCGCCGATTCTCCTGCCGAGGAATGGCGGATTGCGAACTGCTATCCGGCTGGGCTTGTAGGGGAGCTGGGTTGGGGGGAGGGCTTGGGAACTGCCCAGCCTGCTCCCTGAGCTCCTCCCTTAGCGACTCGAGGAGGGCAGTGTCCTTCGCCATCTCCGACCTGATCTCCTTCTTCAAGGAGTCCTCTAGCTCGCCCTTCAGGCTCTCTTTCAGACCTTCGGCGTTGATCGCCTCGCTCAGCTTCTCGTCGAGAGCCTTCCTGAGCTCCTCCACATCGATAGGGACCTTCAGGATGCCCTTCTCCTTCATCTCCCGTATCTTCCCCTCGATTATCGAGCCTGCCTCCTTCTCCATGAACTCGGCTATCAGGGCGTTGACGGTCTCCTTCAGCTTCCCCTCCACGACCGTCCTCACCAGGGTCTCGAGCCGCTTTTCCATGAACTCCTTGAGCTTGTTCTCGGTGATGTTCTCGGCCATCGTGAGCATGACCTCGTCAATGCCGAGCCCCTTGAGATAGTTCATCGGGTTCTCGAGGTCG
>JASFYL010000056.1 GCA_030055575.1 Thermoproteota archaeon
TCCGTTCCTATCGTTGGCGGGATCAGGCCTAGGGCAGACCTAACAGAGGCCCTCAGGCGAGTCATACTGGAGAGGGTAGATGAGTTCGAAGCTAAATACAAGGGGTATGTTACGAGGATCCTCGAAGACCCTCTCGTCATGTCTAGGCTCTCGGGCATAGGGTTCCTCACGAAGGAAGATGCCATCAGGTTCCACGCAGCCGGTCCGGTTGGCAGGGGCTCGAACTGGGACTACGACGTGAGGAAGAAGATGGACGAGTACAAGCCCTTCGACTTCAACGTCATCACCGAGGAAAGCTGCGACACAAAGGCTAGGATCGTGGTAAGGGCACTCGAGGTGCTCGAGAGCCTCAAAATAATTCGGCAGGCTGTAAAGGAACTCCCCGACGGTCCGGTCGTAAACCGATCCTGGAAGGCGGAGGAAATGGACTTCACGACTGCCTACAACGAAGCATATCGGGGAGAGCTGATGCACTCATATGCCCTCGACAGTCAAGGGCGCATAAGGAACTACAAGATAAGGACCCCTACCCCGACAAACATGGCAGCAATGGAGCACGCCTGCGTTGGGGATCACGTAACCGACGCCATAATCACGATAGCAAGCTGTGACCCCTGCCTTGCTTGCTGCACGCGGGCAGAGGTGATCGAGTCAGGCAAGTCTAGGATAATGTCTGACGTTGAAATAGTCCAGAGATACGGCTGGAGGAGATGAAGATGACTGTCGAGGAAGCCGCCCTCTTCTTGGCAACCCTGACTGCATCCTCGGTCACTGCTGCAGCGGTAGCCGCTTTGTATTCGCTAGTGTTGCCTGGGATTGAGCGGAAGATCCAGGCGAGGATCCAGCAGAGGATCGGTCCCCCGATCCTGACCCCTGGGCTCTGGTCCGTGCTAAAGTTCGGCTACAAGAAAAGGATCATGCCCTCGGCGCAGATTCCAAGGTTCTACAACTCCATTGTTTACTTCGGCTTGGGAATCGTTGTGCTCCTATTCCTATTCAGCACACCTTACTGGTGGGCTGTCTTGGGATGGGGGAGCCTTCTAGGAATAGCTGGCCTCCTGAAAATCGAGGAGGTCCTATACGTGCTCATGGGATCCCAGTCCCAGTCCTTCCTTACTACTGGGATGCCGGTGCCTGACCTCGCCAAAGGTTCGAAGCACACAAACATCAGGAGGGAATACGCTGAGCAGCACTCTGCAGAGCGCGCCCTCAAGATGATGGCGATAGGCTCCCTCCCGCTCTACCTCGCCTTGCTCGTCCCGTTCGCCGCTGCAAAGAGCGGATTGATCTCAGCAGTAGTGTCCATGCAGAACCCCTCCTATGCGCCGAACTCGGGATGGCTATGGATCTCCCTGCCATCAAACCCCTTAATATTCACCCTCCCAGGCATCTTGGCAGCGATAGTCTTCTTCGTCGGCTATGTGATGCTGCTCAATGAGAAGCCATTCAGCATATTGAAGGCAAAGGTGGACGTCATCGAAGGAGGGGTCCTTGAATACGCGTCTAGTCTGAGGGCATACTATTACCTTATGAGAAATGTCCTGCTTTTTGCCCTTTCGAGCATATTCGTCACACTCTTCGTGGGCATTCCATTTGATCCCTTCATGCCCCTCATGATGGCACTGAACTTGGTGTTGAGCCTTGTGCTTCCGATGATGCTAGCAGTGCTGGTTGCTTTCTCGCCGATACTGACCTTCAGGCAAATATATCCTGCCACAATAGGAGTTTCAGCTATAGGGGTGCTTGCACTCTTACTTTCGTTAGCAGTTTGAAGGAGGTGTTCATGATGCCGAAGATAGCGATTCGCGCAAAACATGTGATTACGCTTGGGGGCTGGGTCGTAGAGCACCGGGCAAACTTGCCTTACAGGGATTATGTTATTGGAAATCCGTTCGACGAACCTGTGAAGATAGAGGCCCCCATATACTCAATTGAGGGTATCCGCGCTATAGAGTCCTTAGGACTAATCGTTGAACCTGTGACTAAATATGATCGGTTAATAGATAAACTAAATAAGGTGAAAGCTCTTATTGGACTGCCACAAATGCCATGACGAGTGATCAATCGATGAAGATTTTCTTCGTTGGTAACCCGCAACTAGTAGATGGGTACAAGTTTGCAGGTGTGGATGTGGTCCCTGTCGCCTCGGACGATGAACTTCTCAAGGCTGTCCAGAGCTTGGTTTCTAGGGAGGATGCCGGAATAGTTCTGATCGACAGCGACTACACCTCCACCGTAAGGGATAAAATAGAAAGACTCAAAATAAGGAGCAAATTGCCTGTCCTAATCGACGTTCCAGGACGGAAGTCTGGGGCAGGTGTGGATCTGAAAGGGATGATCAGTCGGATCATGGGGGTAAAGGTGTGAGCGATAAAGCCAAGGATTTGGATACGCAGACATTCGATTTTGAGGGCTTCAATAGGTTAGTAGACGCATTATTTGAAGAGACTGAGTCTAGAGTCTCCTCTATCATGGATGAAGCACTGAAGAGTGTGGAGTCGATATTTTCTGAATCGAAGAAGTACTCCACAAGGCGATGTCAGGAGATCGTCTCCTCATACATGGAATCTTCCGAGATTGAATCGAGGAAGGAGATCTCGAAGGCTGAGATCGAAGCGAGAATGCAGCTCCTGAGAATAAAGGAGGAGATGGTTGAAAAAGTCTTCCAAGAGGCTAAGAGAAGGCTGCTCGAATACGCGCAGAGTGAGGAATATCTAGAGCTGATAAAGCGACAACTCAAAAAACTTTCGGAGAGGGTTGAGATCGGAAGCGTGGTCATGAACGAACGTGACATAAAGTCGATCGGAGAAGGAAGTCTCAAAAGAATTGTTGGATCCAGTGCCGTGATCTCTGCCCAGGATGTCGGGACAGGGGGATTCATCCTCGTCTCCAAGGACAATAAAGTCTCTATAAACAGAACAATAGACTCGATTTTGGGATCCAAGAGGGAAGTGATGCGGGGTAAAGTTGCTGAGAAGCTCTTCGGGTGATCTTTATGGCAGTCAAAGGAAAAATTCGGAAGATAAGCGGTCCTGTTGTGACCGCCGAGAACGTGTCTGGATTGGAGATGCATGAGCTTGTCATGGTGGGTCAGGATGAGCTTATAGGCGAGGTCGTCAGAGTCGAAGGAGACGCAGCGACAATCCAGGTATATGAAGATACTGTCGGGCTAAGGCCAGGTGAGAAGGTGGAGGGGTCAGGAATGCCTCTTGCCGTCGAGCTCGGTCCTGGTCTCCTCATGGGCATCTTCGATGGTGTTCAGAGGCCGCTCGAAGTGATACAGAGCCTGACTGGAGATTTTATTAAGCGAGGAATCAAAACGCCTGCCCTTCCAAGGGACAAGGATTGGCACTTCGTGCCCCTCCTGAAGAAAGGCGATGTCGTCTCCGGCGGTGAGATAATGGGAACCGTTCAGGAGACCTCGATCTTCCAGCACAGGTGCCTCGTGCCGCCGAACATAAAGGGCAAGGTCGAGTTTATCGCAAAGGAGGGTGATTACAAGATCGAGGAGACTGTCTGCCGTGTCTCGACGGGGAAGGGAACAGTGGAACTAAAGCTCTACCACAGATGGCCTGTAAGGGAGCCCCGCCCGTATGTAGAGAGGCTCGAGCCGTCTGAACCGCTGATCACGGGTCAAAGGATCATCGACACCTTCTTCCCGGTGGCAAAGGGAGGGGCGGTCGCGATTCCTGGCGGGTTCGGGACTGGCAAGACAATTACCTCGCACCAGTTGGCTGCATGGTCTGATGCCGAGGTGATCGTGTACATCGGCTGCGGCGAGAGGGGCAATGAGATGACAGAAGTCCTCCTGACCTTCCCCGAGTGGAAAGATCCTAAGAGCGGCAGGCCGCTCATGGAAAGAACCGTGCTTATCGCCAACACCAGCAACATGCCCGTCTCCGCGAGAGAGGCAAGCGTGTACACCGGCATAACGATCGCGGAGTACTTCCGCGATATGGGGTATAACGTCGCGATTATGGCAGACTCGACGAGCAGGTGGGCCGAGGCACTGAGGGAGATCTCGGGTAGGCTGGAGGAGATGCCTGCAGAAGAGGGTTACCCATCATACCTTTCGTCCAGGCTCGGGGAGTTCTATGAGCGTGCAGGCAGGGTGAAGACGCTCAACGGGAGCGTCGGATCCGTGACATTGATCGGTGCGGTCTCCCCCCCAGGAGGGGACTTCTCGGAGCCTGTGACGGTCCACACCAAGCGATTCGTCAGATGCTTCTGGGCACTGGATAGCTCGCTGGCTAGCATGCGCCACTACCCTGCGATCAACTGGCTCACTAGCTATTCTGAGTACACTGATTACGTGGAGAGCTGGTGGAACAAGCTGACCTCGAACAAGTGGAGGTTCCAGACCCTTAAGGCGATGGAGATCCTGAAGAGGGAAGATGAGCTGAAGGAGGTAATCCGACTAGTCGGGTCGGAGGCGCTGCCAGAGCATGAGAAGCTCGTTCTTGAGACTGCCAGGCTTCTGAGGGAGGGTTTCCTGCAACAGAACGCCTATGACCCTATAGACACTTACTCCTCCCCAGAGAAGCAGTTCAAGCTGCTGTCCGTCATCCTCAGCTTCCATGAGATGGCGAGCAACGCCATTTCAAAGGGCGTCCCTGCCTCAAGGATCGTTTCAATGCCCATGCTTGCGGATTTGGCAAAGCTCAGGATGTCCGTCGAGAACGAGCGGATAAATGAGATGGACAAGTTCCAGGAGATTCTTAGCACAGAGATAAAAAGGATTATGGAGGCAAAGTCTTAATGGCTCTACAAATGGAATTCCGCGGAGTCACAAAGATAAGCGGTCCCCTGGTATTCGTTGAGGGGGTATCTGATGTTGGATACTATGAGCTCGTGGAGATAAGGACGGGCGAGGGGGAAGTAAGGCGAGGCAGAGTCCTTGAAGTCTCCAAAGGAGTGGCGGTGGTCGAGGTCTTTGAGGGCACAACTGGGCTGTCCACAACTGACACGTCGGTGAAGTTTCTAGGAAAGCCTTTGATGCTACCTGTATCAGACGACATGCTTGGCAGAGTCTTCAACGGCACCGGAGAACCGATCGACGGCGGCCCTGTTCCATTCACAGAGGACTATCGTGATGTGAACGGTCTACCAATGAACCCGTACTCGAGGGATTATCCAAACGAGTTCATCCAGACCGGGGTATCTGCGATCGACGGTATGGATACACTTGTGCGCGGGCAGAAACTCCCCCTATTCTCAGGGTCCGGACTTCCTCATAACCTTATAGCAACCCAAATCGCGCGTCAGGCAACAATCAGAGGGGAGGAGACTAGCTTTGCAGTCGTATTCGTCGCCATGGGCATCAAGCACGACGAGGCCGCCTTCTTCAAGAGGAGCTTCGAGGAGTCCGGTGCATTGAAGAATTCTTCCCTCTTCCTGAATTTGGCAGACGACCCTCCTGTCGAGCGCCTTGTGACACCAAGGTGTGCCCTCACGCTTGCAGAGTATTTGGCGTTCGAGAGGGACATGCATGTCCTCGTCATCCTGACAGACATGACAAACTACGCTGAGGCACTGAGGGAAACGAGCGCCGCAAGGGAGGAAGTCCCGAGCAGGAAGGGGTACCCAGGTTATATGTACAGCGACTTTGCATCGATCTACGAGCGCGCGGGCAGGATAAAGGGAAGGAAAGGAAGCATTACGCAGATGCCCGTGCTTACGATGCCTAATGACGATATCACCCACCCAATCCCTGACCTCACTGGCTACATCACTGAGGGACAGATCGTCATAGACAGAGACCTTCACCGTAGGGGAATATACCCGCCAATCAACATTCTTCCGAGTCTCTCGAGACTAATGAAGGACGGTATAGGGAAGGGAAAGACAAGAGAGGACCACGGTCCGGTAGCAAGTCAGCTATATTCCGCATATGCCAGATCCCAAGAGCTACGGCAGCTCAGCGCAATCATCGGTGAGGAGGGGCTGACGGAGAAGGACAGGGCTTACCTCAGATTCGGGGATGCCTTTGAGCAGCGCTTCTTGAGCCAGAAATTCGACGAGAACAGGGATCTCGAGACGACGCTGTCTTTGGCGTGGGAGATGCTATCGCTACTGCCTGAGTCGGAGCTTACGAGGATCTCTGACAAGTTCGTGAAGCAGTACTACAAACCGAAGTGAGGTCCGTCCATTGTCCCTCAGGGTCGCCCCTTCGAAGATGAACCTTATCAGGTTCAAGCGTACGCTGGCTTTCCTGAGCAGGGCTCATGACTTACTCGAGGAGAAGAGGGACATACTACTCCTCGAGGTCAATCGGAGGATAGGTGAGGCCACGAAGCTCCGGGAGGACTTGGACAGGACGCTCAAGGATGCCTACACTGCACTCGACAGCGCCGCAGCGACTGTGGGCTCTAAGGAGATCGAGTCCGCTGCGAAGATCCCGAAGACGACCTTTGAGCTTTCGGTCTCGAAGAAGAAGGTAATGGGGGTCTCGGTCTTATCAATGAATCTCGAGAACATGCGGGGATCCATCAATTATGGATTCAGTAGACCGACAATCCTCTTGGACGAGTCATCAGAGAAGTTCCAGCAGGCGCTCTTATTGGTGGTAAAAGTCGCGGAGCTAGAAAACACGCTAGTGAACCTAGTCGAAGAGGTAAAGCGGACGCAGCGAAGGATAAACGCGCTGGAGCAGTTCCTTATCCCGAGATACTCCTCAACCGTGGCCATGATATCCAACATTCTCGAGGAGCGTGACAGGGAGGAGTTCGTGAGGGTAAAGAAGGTGAAAAGAATACTAGAGAAACGTTCGGAGGCTGAGATTGTTGTCTGATGAAATTACCAAAAAAATAGAGGCGCTCTACGAAGAGCGGCTCAACAATATTAGGGACTCAATACAGTCCTATCGGGACGAAATTCGCTCAAAAATAGATTTAAGGAAGAAAGATGTTAATAGGCAATCTATAACGAAAACGGAGGTATCCCATTGAGAATTGGATTGTGGAACACGATATCGCCCAAGCGCTTGTTCGTTGTACTAGCAGTCCTGATGCCTGCTTTGATGCTGATGCTCGGACTGGCAGTAGTGTCAGCCGCGGTGCAGCCTAGCTCTTCGTTGGTTCAACCCACCCAATCCGAAGACACATCCACGATCACTATGTCGATCGCTCTTGCCATTGGCCTTCCTGCAATAGCCGCAGGTTATGCGCTTGCTAAGAGCGGATCCGCTGCGCTCTCATCGCTAGTGGAGCGTCCAGAGACTTTCTTCAAGGCGTTCCTTGTCGTGACTCTCTGCGAGGCAATCGCAATCTATGGGCTAATCATCGCGATTCTCTTGTGGCTAAAGATATGATCGCCAAGACGCGGGTGTCTACAGATGCTACGCCCAGTAAAAATGTATCATACCTCCTTAATTTTTCTAAAAGCCGACACGGAGAAGGTTTTAGATGCTGTTAACAAGGGCGGCAATCTCCACCTTTCTCTGCGCGAAGTGGGCGAGCTGAATGGCGTCGAGTACGCAGGTGAGATTGAAGCCCTGAAAGGCAGGATACGTGACCTTGTCTCAAAGGCAAAAAGCCTCTTGGAAATGGACTTGCCTTCTGCAGCCTCCTCTAAATCAATTGCTGCAAGCGACTGGTCTGACTTCATCAAACTCGCGTCCTTGGAGATCCAGGGATTCGAGAAGATCGTCCGTGGCGTAGAGGATGCAACGAAAGTCGAGGAGAGGCTGAAGTCGGTTCTGTTGCTCTGGAGAAAGGCAACGTCTGGGCCCGTGAGTCCGGCTTTGGTGGAGATGCTGTCCTCCTTAAGAAAGTTCAAGTTCGCTTTCCTCCACTCCGACAAGTCAACGGTATCTGACCTGAGGAAAGCCGTGCAGGGACAATGCCA
>JASFYL010000057.1 GCA_030055575.1 Thermoproteota archaeon
TCAGGCTTCGCTATTCTGGTGGATGAAGAGAGCCATAAACATTAGAAAGCATTTCAAGGCATTCGGAAGGGGATCTATCGAGTTCCTGTATCCGGAGAATAGCAGGATCCTCGCGTTCGTCAGAAAGTACCGTGAAGAGGAACTACTCGTCGTCGCCAACCTCTCTAAAAGGCCGCAGGTGGCTGAGCTAGACCTCTCCGCGTACGAAGATCGTACACCGAGAGAGGTCTTTGGAAACGTCCAATTCCCGAGGATAGGTAAGTCGAATTACGTTCTAACATTCGATCCCTATGGATACTACGTATTTTCTTTAGCCGAGCAAGAGGCAAAATCGATCCTTACGAAGATGGAGCTCATGGTCAAAACCCCGAGCGAGCTCGTCTCCCCGAGGATATTCGAAAAACTGGAGTCAGACATACTGCCATCCTTTCTCATGGAACAGAATTGGTTCTTAGGAAGAGAGAGGGACATAGACAGGGTGAAGATCAGGGATCTTATAACGTTCGCTAATGTGGAGGGCGGATACCTGGGCACGGCGATTATCGACGTTTTTTACATGGTCGGAATTCCTGAATCCTATATACTCCCCATAGCATATGTTGAGGACCTAGGAGAGAGGTCACGGATCTCTGAGGAGAGCCCGCATGCAGTAATTTCCAAAGTTAACGCAAAGCCAAGAGAAGCAATCCTTTGCGACGCCACTGCTACAGAGTCGTTTCCCATGTTATTCCTCTCAATGCTGACTAAGGGCACAGTGATGAAGGGCAAATCTGGCGAGCTGACGGCAGCGGTAAAGGACAAATCCAGAGCTGTTAGAGAGATCAGGTCTGGAGCAGCCGATGCAAAGGTCTTGAGAACAAACCAGCACAACACATCCATAATATTCGGGGATCGCATCCTTGTTAAGATATACAGGAAGATTGAGGAAGGGCCCAGCCCAGAGATAGAGATGTTGGAGTTCCTCAACTGTAGAGGATTCAGATATGCCCCGAACCTGCTCGGTAAGGTTGCCTATCGAGAGAGGGGTACCGAGGAGGTCATTATTGCTTCATTACAAGAGTTCATACCTAACGAAGGCGATTGCTGGAACCTCTTCTCGAAGGAGCTTGATGTGTACTTCAAGAGAGTCAGTTACCTAAGGCCGGATTCTGTCAACCTTGACTTTGGATCCATCTTTGAGGAGGGTGGCATACCTCCTGAAATGATTGAGCTAATTGGAAGGAATGTTTTAGAAAAGGTTGCGCTATTATCAAAAAGGACTGCTGACCTCCACAACACACTCTTCAGCGGAAAGAACCCCGAGTTCGCCCCTGAAAGATTCAATTACCTATACCAGTTCGCGCTCTACCAAGGATTGACTAGTTATGTGAAGCGAATATTGCGATGGCCTAAGATGAAGTTTTTGACAGGTGAGGAGAAGAGATTATTCCAGAGGGTCTGCGACCTACAGGACGAGATAGAGGCAAGGCTCAGGCGCCTGAGGCTTGGGAAGATAAACGCCTCACGCGGCAGGATCCATGGAGACTATAATCTCGAACAGGTGCTTTTCACCGGGAGTGATTTCTTCATCATAGACTTTGAGGGCCAACCCAGGAGGGCACAGAGTGAGAGACGGATAAAAAAGTCAACACTTGTTGATGTGGCAGGGATGATCAGATCCTTACACTATGTGGCTCATGATGCTCTAGAATCTGGATGGTTCCGGGAAGGGAATAGGATGGATTGGTTGGAGGGTTGGGCCAATGCATGGTACCTCTGCTGCTCCAGAACGTTCCTCTGGAACTACGTGTCTGAAGTCCAGACTGGAATAATCCCGGAGGACAAGACCGACCTTAGGACATTGTTAGAGGCATTCGTATTAGAGAAGGCATTCCAAGAGCTTGAATATGAGATCAACCACAGGCCGCATAAAGTAAAGATCCCCCTGAAAGGGATCTTGGAAATCATGGAATCAGGTGGTTAAGGTGTACAAGACACCAGTTGTAAAGACAATTGAATGTTCGCATATCACAGACTTTGATGTCTACTTGTTCAGGGAAGGGAAGCACTGCAGACTCTACGAGAAGTTTGGCGCGCACATGACCGAATTCGACGGTAATGCTGGAACTTACTTCGCTGTGTGGGCACCGAACGCCCATGAGGTCTACGTTACGGGGGATTTCAACTTATGGGGCAACGATAACAAGCTCTTCCGCAGGGATGACGGATCTGGGATTTGGGAGGGGTTCATCCAAGGAGTGGGCAAGGGCGCGCTCTACAAGTACAGGGTGATATCAAGGGACGGGCGCATCTTTGAGAAGGCGGATCCCTTCGCGTTCAGATCCGAGACCCCTCCAGCGACAGCCTCGATCGTCTGGGACCTGGACTACCAATGGAGGGACGAAGTTTGGCTCGAGGAAAGAGGGTATCACAATTCACTTAATTCTCCAATATCAGTGTACGAGTGCCATGCTGGGTCTTGGAAGAGAAAGAAGGATGGCTCCTGGCTCTCGTATAGGGAGCTCGCTGATGAGCTGCCTCGCTACCTAGAAGAGATGGGGTTCACTCACCTAGAGCTCCTGCCCATCACAGAGCACCCTTTCTACGGCTCGTGGGGGTATCAGACCACAGGTTACTTCTGCCCTACGAGCAGGTACGGTACTCCTCAGGATTTCATGTACCTAGTGGACAAACTGCACGGAAAAGGGAAGGGATTATACCTCGACTGGGTCCCTTCGCACTTCCCGACCGATGCGCATGGACTCGGTTACTTTGACGGAACACACCTATACGAGTACGAGGACTGGCGGAAGAGGTGGCACCCGGACTGGAGGAGCTACGTCTTCGACTACGGAAAGGGGGAGGTGAGGTCGTTCCTGCTGAGCAGCGCAATCTTCTGGTTGGACAAGTACCACGCCGACGGGCTCAGGGTTGACGCCGTTGCGTCGATGCTATACCTAGACTACTCGAGGAGGGAGGGGGAGTGGGTTCCGAACATGTATGGGGGGCGCGAGAATCTGGAGGCGATATCCTTCCTGAGGGAGCTGAACGAGGCTGTGTACGGTCACTACCCTGATGCTCAGATGATAGCCGAGGAGTCCACAGCGTGGCCCATGGTCTCGAGACCGACCTACTCGGGGGGACTGGGATTCGGAATGAAGTGGAACATGGGGTGGATGCACGACACGCTAGACTACTTCTCGAAGGACCCTGTCTTCAGGAAGTACCACCACAACAACATCACATTCAGTATTTGGTACGCATTCTCGGAAAACTTCATACTCCCGCTCTCCCACGACGAGGTCGTCTACGGTAAGCGGTCGCTCCTGTTTAAGATGCCGGGGGACGAGTGGCAGAAGTTCGCAAACCTAAGGCTCCTTTACGGATACATGTTCTCCCACCCAGGCAAGAAGCTACTCTTCATGGGCGGGGAGTTCGGGCAGCGGAACGAATGGTACCATGAGAAGGGTTTGGACTGGGATCTGAAGGATTATCCCCTGCACGCCGGCTTGAGCAGGTGGATCGCTGACCTGAACAGAGCGTACAGAAGGGAGAGGGCACTACACGACATGGACTACGAGGCTGACGGATTCGAGTGGGTTGACTTCAGGGACTACGAGCAGAGCGTGATCAGTTACCTGAGGAGGAGCAGGTCGAGCGAGGTTCTTCTGGCAGTGTGCAACTTTACTCCTGTTCCAAGAGAAGGGTACCGAATTGGTGTACCGTTGGGAGGGCGCTGGAGGGAGCTACTAAACAGCGATGCCGCCCTCTACGGGGGATCCGGCTGCGGTAACCTCGGCTCGGTCGAGGCAGAGGGGATCCCGTTCCATGGTAGAAAGTTCTCCCT
The DNA here is from genome assembly GCA_030055575.1 of Thermoproteota archaeon. Taxonomy (GTDB): domain Archaea; phylum Thermoproteota; class Methanomethylicia; order Methanomethylicales; family Methanomethylicaceae; genus Methanosuratincola. The sequence goes on from JASFYL010000057.1 coordinate 3,827, forward strand.
GAGCTTGTTTTTGCCTCCGCTGGGTTTTCTACTCCTAAAGCCTGAAATTCACGAGGGCTTGGGGAAACAGGTGGAGAAGGCTTGTCTGGACGATAGAAGGGGGAATGGTATGAGACGCGGAGAGGTAATTGGAGGGAGCGGAGTTGGTCGGGCAGGGTAAGATCAGTGCAAAGGCGAGGGATGGAACTGTAAACTTCTTTTAGGATCAAGGCTTATTAGAAAGTTTACTGTCATTTCTAATATGGAAGACGTATACGAACTTGCTCCCTCCATGCGCCTACTCATTGCCATGCACAACACATCCTCGATCGACCCAGCCACTGCGAAGAGCCTCGAGGAGTTGAAGTTGGCCTCGGGCATCCCGGATCAGGAGATCCGGCGCGCGATAGACGAACTCATGACATACGGCTATGTCGAGTGCAGGGGAACGACCTACTACCTGAGCCGGCTAGGGATATGCGTGATAAGAAGCGTCTACACATAGGTAATGTAGATGAAACCAGTATTGCACCTCACATGGGAGTACCCTCCTTGGAGAGTTGGTGGTCTATCAGATGAGCTGAAGAGAACCCTCCCAGAACTAGCCAGTAGAGTGCAGACCCTCCTGGTCGTGAGAGGGGACAAAGACGAGACTTCAGAGATCGACGGCATGCGCCTCTACAAGGTTTCCTCCTCGACGAGAAGCTGCCCGCACGTGCTTGCCTACATCCACGCGCTCAACATCGACTTAGTCAGGGGCGCATCTGCTGCAATCCACGACTCTAGAAAGGTGCCTATAGTACACGCCCATGACTGGGTGAGCGGCTTGGCCGGGGTTTACCTCAAAGATATTTTTAGGGCGCCTCTCCTGATCTCGGTCTACAGCACCGAGCTCACCAGATCCAAGTTGCTAGGATCTCTATTGAGCATGGGGATATACGACGTGGAGAGGCACTGCTTTGATAAGGCAGACCGCCTGATTGTGAAGGAGCCGGGGATGAGAGAGCACTTGGAGAGGCAGTTTGGCATCACTCCCGCGAAGATCCTCGAAGCCGGGACTGCAGATCGACTCCTCGAGGTATACAGGGTGGTCTCGACATGAGGGTCCTGACGATGACGTGGGAGTACCCGCCCCACATCGTGGGAGGGCTCGGTAGGCATGTCTACAACCTCTCAGTTCACCTTGCTTCTAAGGGGGTGGATGTCTCTGTCCTCAGCTTCACCGACGGGACCTCGAGCCTCTGGGAGGTTAGCGAGGGCGTAAAGGTGACGAGGGTGAACCCATACGTGATGCGGTATCCGGACTTTGTCTCATGGATACAGGGGCTTAACATGCTGATGATAGAGAGGGCATCGTTGCTGGGCAACTTCGACTTGATCCACGTTCACGACTGGCTCACCGCTTACGCAGGGATAGCTCTCAAGCACCTCAGACGGTGCCCTTTGGTGGCTACCATCCACGCAACCGAGCTTGGGAGAAGGAAGAGACTCAGCAACGAGTCTGAGAAGCACATCCACGAGGTAGAGTGGTGGCTGACCTACGAGGCTTGGAAAGTGATATGCTGCAGCAACTACATGAGGGACGAGGTCCAGTCGAACCTCGGGTGTCCTCCTGACAAGATATCCGTGATCTATAACGGGTACGACCCCAAGATGGCTCCGCTCAACAGTAGTCCATGCAGGCGCGATGGTAAGACTGTCATCTTCGTCGGGCGGCTTGTCTATGAGAAGGGTCCCCACCTGCTGGTGGAGGCTGCTAACCTCCTAAGGGAAAGGGATCTCAGGTTTCTCATAGTCGGAGATGGGGCGATGAGACCATACCTTGAGGGGCTCGCCAAGAGGCTGAAAGTCAGCGATAGGGTCGAGTTCCTAGGACATGTAGACGACGATAGGCTCCTCTCGGTCTACAAGGAGGCATCAGTCATGGTCATCCCGAGCCTCTACGAGCCTTTCGGGATAGTGGCGCTGGAGGCGATGTCACTCGGGGTCCCAGTCGTGGTGTCTAACACTGGAGGGCTGGATGAGATCATCAGGGACGGATACGAGGGTTTGAAGTTCCAGTCAGGCTCTGCGGAGTCGCTCGCAGAGGCGATCTCGAGGCTGCTCGACGACGAAAAGCTAAGGGCAATAGTGGTTGAGAACGCCAAGGCGAGGGTCAAGGATTTCTCATGGTCTAAGACAACCGACGAGACGATAAAGGTGTACAGAAGGGTCCTAGACGAGTACGGGAGGGGGGAGTGGAAGCCTGGGGTGCTCTGGAAGTGAGGGTCGGCGTGGGGATAGACATAGGTGGAAGCTGGCTCAGGGTAGGGCTCGGGGACCCACATGGTAACTTCCTCAAGAAGGTAGTCAAGAAGATCGTTTATGGGTCTGCCGAGGGGCTCCTATGCTCTGTAGCCTCAGCTATAAGGGAGGCGGCTGGTGCTTATCTCGAAAGCCTCGAGGGGATCGGAGTCGGAGCGGCAGGGCGCCTCGACATCAAAAGGGGGGTGCTAGAGTACTCCCCGCATGCCTCGGTCAAGGGGATCCGGCTCGTAGAGGCGCTAGAGGCGGAGTTCAGCAAGCCCGTCGTCCTTCTTAACGACTGCGTGGCTGCTGTGATTGCCGAGAGGGAGGCGGGGGTTGGCAAGGGGCTCGATGATGTTGTGTATGTTGGGATCGGCACCGGAATCGGGGGGGGCGCAATAGTTGACGGTAGGATCCTGTTGGGAAAGGACGGGAACGCGCACGAAGTAGGGCACATGATCATAGATATTGACGGGAGGCTGGAGTGCAGTTGCGGGGCTCGGGGGCATTGGGAGGCTTACACCTCTGGGAGCGGACTCCCTGCTTTCTCGAGGCTATTGTCCGAGGAGTACTCGGGTGAAAAGGGGCTGATCTGCCGGCTTAGGGATGGTCAAATGGTAGAGGCAAAGGACATCTTTAGTGCCGCGTACTGCAAGGATCCCTTTGCTGAGCATATCCTCGATAAGGCAGCAGAGATCAACGCAATTGCCTTCGCCAACCTGGTGAGCGTTTACGATCCCCAGCTGATCACCGTGGGCGGGGGGGTGGCTCTCAAGAACCCAGATCTTACAATAGAGCCGTTGGTGGGGAGGCTCCCCCGGGCGTGCTTTAACTCTCCCCCTTCCGTCAAAGCCACACCTCTGGGGGAGGATGCTCCGATCATCGGAGCGCTCATCTCGGCATTCGACCCGATCAGGTCCGAGTTGCGTCCCGAGTAGTGCTGAAAGCAAGGAAGGAAAGAATTCCGGATTCGAGACCCTGAAAACAGTCCAGAACGGAGTTCTAAACAAAACATTAGTCTGGTTCAGAAGAAGGATCGCATGACCTGAGCGTACATCTCAGGCGCCTCGGCAAGACCGACCTCTCCCCCGTAGACCTCGAGGAACGCCCTGTCGCATACCGGGCGCTGGGACCTTGCCATCAACCTGACGTGGAGTCGGAATGACTCGCTCCGCATCTCGGCTGGCAGTGAGTAGATTCCCATTGAGACAGAGGTTCGCCCCAAGCGCCACATCCCCCTGAGTGCCCTGCAGATCCCATCTGCCAGGCTCGCTACTTCATTTTCCCCCATATTCAGGATCGATGCCGAACCACCCTCATGAACCCCGATTAGCTCGCATGAACCCAGCGGAGACCAGGGGGCAACCCAGGAAAACCCTCCCGTCCTACCGATGAACCTGGGAGAGCCAGCCTCGGTATCAAGCAGGTCTGCCCAGAAAGCCTTGCCCTCCCTACGCATGTACTCATCTCCGAGCTCCAAGCACCTAGCGAGAGACGAAGCAGGGCGCCTCCCAGCTAGGACTTGGAAGTGCGGGTGGAGCATCGAGGCGCCCGCCTGTCCCAACTGGTTCCAGCCCAGGAAGTGGAACCCCATCCCCCTTCTGGAGG
>JASFYL010000058.1 GCA_030055575.1 Thermoproteota archaeon
TATCGGGATTGTGGGCTTATCTAAATTAACTCGCCCAGCGCGTAGTGGACGAACATTTGAACTGTTTCAAGTGTCTGTCGGAGTGCTAGTTGGACCGTGGAACAATACCAAGATATGCCCCTTATGGGGCATCTTTCTTTATCAACAAACATGTAGCCTATTGTAACCGCTTTTTATGTCAAATCATCTCCTACGCCCAGCTTGGGTTACAAAAACATGTACTTAACGAGTTAAGACGCATTAACTGCTGACGAGATTCTGCAACTGATCCACCACTTGCCAAAAGTCGCATTTTCTATCGCTAGAGCTCGCATGTTTTAAATATGAAGAACAACATATGAAGCTTTAAATATTTTCATGGTGACACAAATGCCTGACGAGATTCTCGAAGAGCTAAAACAGATAAGGAAGCTTCTTGAGCCCAAACCCGCACCACCGCCGCCTCCAGCACCCAAGGGGCTTATGAACGAGTTCAAGGCGTTCATCAAGAACTACAAAGTGATGGGAATGGCAGTAGCTTTCATCCTCGGTCTCTATCTGGGCGCGCTGACACAATCGCTGGTCAAGGACATCCTGATGCCGCTGATAGGACTGGCCATTCCAGGGATGTCAAATCTTTCGAGTCTGCAAGTCGAGTTCAACAATCAGATCTTTGGCATTGGTAACTTCTTGGCAGCGGTGATCACATTCATAATTGTGGCGTTTGTGATCTTCATATTGGTGAAGGTGACAAAGAGAGCCGGCATTGAGTGATTTCACACTCATTTCCCTTTTTCTTTTTATTAGTGCAGCAACACACGACCCACTCTACCGTAGGATCGGCTGGGTAGGCGTTATATATAAAACCGCAGCGTTATTTAGACGATGAAAAAATGGCATCCGTTGGAAAGTTGAACGCAGCTAAGGCAGCACTTGCGGAGGTCAAGGATGGCCAAGTATTGGGGATAGGAACCGGCTCTACCGTTGCGGCGTTCATCGAGCTGCTCGGGAGAAAGGTAAAGGAGGAGAGCCTGGAGATCTTATGCATCCCCACTTCTTATCAATCGGCTTACCTCGCTGCTGAGAACGGGCTCAGCCTAACGACGCTGGACGAGCATCCAGATCCAGAGCTTGCGGTTGATGGGGCTGACGAGATCGACGGAGCGCTTAACCTAATAAAGGGAGGGGGAGCCGCGCTCACCAAGGAGAAGGTAGTAGACTCCTCGGCTAAGAGGTTCGTGGTCATTGCAGATTGCTCGAAGCTCGTCGGCATGCTCGGCAGGTTCCCTCTTCCGCTGGAGGTCTTGCCGTACGCGAGGTTGAAGGTTATGAAAGCTATAAGGGAGATGGGCGGAGAGCCCAAGCTCAGGGACGGCGGGGACAGGAAGGACGGTCCGCTGATCACGGACAACGGGAACTTCGTGGTTGACGCAGCTTTCAATCGGATCGAGGATCCAAAGGGACTCGAGATCAAGATCAAGTCGGTGCCAGGGGTGGTGGAGGTGGGGCTCTTTGTCGGGATGGCCCACAGGGCATACATCGGGAACGGCCAAGGGGCGAAGATCCTTGACAGGGCATGAGTTCAGATTAGTGCCGGGGACGGGACTCGAACCCGCGATTTCCGGATTTCCCATCGAGCGCCTGTCCAGGTCTTCATAGATTATGAGTCCGGCGCTCTAGCCAGTCTGAGCCACCCCGGCATTGGAGTTTTTTATCGCGATCAGCTATTTTAATCCTTCTGAGTCGCTACTAAGTGCTCACAGGAATATTTTTAAATCATTTTCATGAATAAACGGAGGGGGCCAGAACTAGCCCTAGTAGCTCAGCCCGGCAGAGCGACGGTTTTGTAAACCGTTGGTCGGGGGTTCAAACCCCCCCTAGGGCTCCATCTGACCTTTTCTCTGAAAGAAAAGCTCAACCAAAAGAAGTGATCCTGAAAATTGTTCATGGTTGATGGTACGGTACTAAGTATAGCGACATTAGAAAGAGGGCGTTGAGGCGCAGGAAAGAAAAAAGGGTTGGGTTCATCTATGCGCAGAGCTGCCTGTCCAAGGCTGCTTCTTCTTCCAGATCGCCACTATCTTGTCAATAGCGATGTGTGTATAGACATCCTTTTCTGTCTCAAGGGTCAGGACGCCTTCGGCGCATGCAATTACCTTTCCTGAGAACTTATCGTTGTTGCCGCAGTATACGTCGACTTCCTGGTTCAGCAGGTGCCCCTGAATAAAAGAGTCCATTTCGTGTCACCCTACTAAACATTTGAGTCCGAGAGATTTATGAGTGTTCTCATTCCCCAGATCGCTCCGCTCTACATGCAAACTATCCTTTGAGCGCTTGCCATCGTTCGCAAGTAACCAATGCAGGAAAGGTGCGGTAAGACCCTTAAAATGAAAACAGAGCAAAAGGAAGAAACGGAATGAAAAACTATGCGAGCTTTTCCCCGCAGTTGCCGCAGAACTTTGTGCCAGGCGGGCTCTTTTCACCGCACTTGGGGCACTTTACCTCTTCTGGCTTCTTCATAGGAGACCCGCAGTTGGGACAGAACTTGAAGTTCTCAGGCACTTCTGCCTTGCAGTTAGGGCAATTCCGCTTAGAGGGAGGCAAAAGGCTAGCCCCGCAGTTGCCGCAGAACTTTACGTTAACCGGGTTCTTTGCGCCGCACGAGGGGCAGACTATCAGTTGTTGAGGGACCTGCGCCCCTGCCTGCCCCATTTGCTGCGCGAGTAGGAAAGGCATCCCCAGCCCGACTCCCGCCCCCAGCCCTGCAGCTGCGGCCCCACCGCCCTGGCTGTTTTTGAGTTCCGAGGCAGTCTCCTTCATGTACTGCATCATCATCGCCTGTTGACCCATCCCAGACGCGAACCTCCTTGCCTCCTCAGGGATCTTGACGCCCTCGAAGACTGCGTCGATTATCCTCAGCCCCACTCTGGCAGCCTCGTCGCTTATCTTGAGCGAAACCTTGTCCGTGGTTGCGTCGACATTCTTTACCAGTTCGAATATGTCATGGTGACCGAACTCATCGATTATCCGCTCATTGACGAACCCTCTGATGTAGTTCTCGACGTCCCTCGAGGTCATTGCCCCACGGTTTCCGAAGAACTCGACTACGAATAGCTTTGGGTCTTCGACCTTGTAGAGCGCATATCCGTAATAGCCGATCTCCGCCTGATACTTTATGTCCCCGCTCGGCGCGGAGTATGCATTGCCTCCAAAGTTGGCGCGCATCTGATTGTTAGAGACGAAGATGACCTCGCAGTCGAACACCTTCTCCATCAGCCCAAGCTTTGTAAGGAGTCCTGTTAACAAGGGAATGTTGGCGCTCGTGATGGTATGCCTTCCCGGTCCGAAAACATCGTAAGCCTTGCCGTCCCTGAAGAATACAGCCCACTGGTTTTCCATCACGATTACCTGGCTGCCGTACTTGAGGGTCAGCTTCGGGAATCTGTAGGCGATCTCTTCGGGACCAGCATGGTCCCACGCTACACGCTCGATGACTGGCATTTTCTCAAATCACGCCCCAAAAGCCCTAAACACTTTCTCCCTTTCGTTCCACTTCTCGTCCAAGTCAATTACCTTAGATCTGAGTTCCTTAGCCTTCGCTAACACGGCATCCCAGTTCTCAGACTCGTACTCCCTATAGATCTCGGAGACCCTGGATTCGAAGTCAAGCAAGCCCTCCCCAAACTCCTTGTCGAAGTTCAGGCTCTTTGTTAGCTCTTCCTCGCGTATCACACCCTTCCTGTCGAAGAGACCTGCGTAGCCATAGTCTGCGCGATGAATTTTCTCCATAAGTCTGTCCATGACCTGCAGAACTTTCTTGAAATGATCCCCCTTTAGCCCAGCCTCGAGCGCTGCAAGGTTAATCTCCGTCCACCTCTGCCGCATCTCTTTGAAGCTCTGGTAGTAGCTGTCTCTGAGGGCTTTGTCAGCCTCTCGTATGTCCTCTTTGGTGCCGTAACCTAGGGTTAGGAAGTTCTGGATTTTGCTCCAGATTCCCTGCCTGGACTTGACCTTGTCTTGAGTTTCAACGCTCAATGCAAGAACCCCACATATCCTACAACATCTAACTGCCTCTCCGTTCATTTAACTTGTTCGGTTTTTGCATCGCTTGTACAACCGTCTTCGCTTGAGAACGGATAGCAGGCAGCAGCCCGCATGTTTCACATTCAGAGGCTTATCTTGAATGCAGGCCTTCCTCCACCCAGGGGCTTACCCTCGCATCCATCTACCGCGATGGCATAGTTTTCCCCTTTCAGGGTGTAGTAAACGAACCAGACTGGGGCGTGAAGGAGCTCTCCCTCGCTCATATAGGTAGTAGTGCTGATGGTCTCGAGGACTGTGACCCTCGAACTAGCGATCTGCCTTTCCTTAGCTTCTATCTCTACCTTAGCCTTAGCCTTAGCCTCCTCCTCGTTCATTTCTGCTTTGAGGAACTCTGCCTCGGCGGGGAGTTTCCCTTGGTCGAATGGGATCTTCTTCTCCACAGGAACTCCGTAGAACTTCACTTCAGGGATCATGCTGGCTCTCGCCAGCACAGGCCACGTGTACTGGTTAGAGAAAGTCTGCGCGACCGGCCTCGGAGCGTTCTGCTCGTATCCGACCCGCATTCCGGGTCCCCCCCTGCTCCGCATGTAGGCGTCTGCGCCAGCGAAGATTAGCCTGCCGATCGCCTCCGCTGCCTGTTGGTCAGAAATGCCAGTTGGTGGCGCCACCCCTCCACCGACTGTGCCCCTGAAGGATGTGGTGGTTTTTGCCCGGAAGATCCAGAAGGGGAGATACCTGAGGGCCACATTCGTGATAACAGCCTCCTTAGACACTCCGACCCTGAACAAGCCCTTGTCCATGTACTTCAATGCTGCCTCAACTGCCTGTTGCCTGAAGAGCCTGTTCTCGATCATGCTGTGCTTGCCTAGCCTCTGGCGGGATGCGATCGTCAGTGAATAGTTGCAGTACCTGCAGGTTATGAATACGTCCTCCTGCGTGATTGTGAAAGGCGCCCCGCATCTCGGGCAGTTAGTGGGCATCTCGTCTTTTTCAGCAGGCGTACTGGATCTGGATTCAGAGGGAGAGGCAGCGGATTGCACGGTCTCCGACCCTAACCCAAGCCCGGTCTGGGGCGACCCCCCTGCGGGCGCGGTCACGCGGATTTCCTTTGCGGAATCCAGATCTGGCCTTCCGGCAACCGCGACCTCTGCCTTCACCATCCAGACCCTCTGGAGCCAGGATCCGTCCTGCCTCCCCCCCTGGTAGCTCGGACCGAGGTGGGAAGGGACGAAGATCCTGAATGGGAACCTTCCGCTGTACCCCTTGCTCAACTTGATCGGGCCTGAGACTGGGACGGGATTGCTGTGCATGAGTAGATCGACATCAGCCGGACGTGAAGCCCCCGACAGCGAGTTCACTGGGCTGTATATTCTCGTCAGATTGTCTCCGGAGTAGTCCAACAGAATTCCTTTTATACGCTCTCTCCCGACTAGATCCACTCTGATGGACTGAGCCTCAAATTCTTCCTGTGAAGCGATCAAAACGGCGCCCTCCAGAGCCTCACCCAACGACAACTCTGACTTGTTTAGTTCGATAGTAAGTTCTGCCTTCGGAGGCGACAAGGCTTTGAAGAGAGGCATTGAACATTTCCCCGTTTTGTTACTCTCCAGTTGTATAGTTTGAATCGGTAGTTATTTTAAGATTTGTTGCTCAGGTTATGGACTGGTTACTGTTTATTGTGGGTTGCGCATATCCCGGGGCGCGGCGGGGATGTCACTAGACTGGTAACATTTCTGGCTGTGGGGGGTAAGTGAGGGCAGGTTTGCTAGTATCAATAAGACCCTTTTTTGGACCCTTCTCTCCAATACCCAGCTGGCGGTTGTAGTCTACCCGCATTGCTCGGCGAGAAATGAGGGCAAAAGCATTGCATTGAGCATGGAAAGGGGCATCCATCATTAATGACTGCCGAGAAACGGCAATCTTCCTTTCAACCTTCGTCCTGTTGAATTTCAAACCGATGATGACCAATCTCTTACTTGAGCTCCGGAAGTTCGTTCTATCAATCTTAGCCCGTTTTCCGGTCGATTTCCTTGGGAAGTATAATCGCAACGTTTAAAGCAGCTCCTGATTAAAGGTCAATGAGCCAAATATGATTCCATCAAAGGTCTTCTTCGTGAAGGGCGTGGGCATACACAAGGAAAAGCTAGCCGCCTTCGAGCTTGCGCTAAGGGATGCAGGGATTGAGAAGTTCAACCTAGTGAACGTCTCTAGTATCTTCCCACCCAACTGCCAGATCATTTCAAAGGAGGAAGGGCTCAAGAGACTATCCCCCGGACAGATCGTCTACTGCGTAATGGCAAGGAACGAGACAAACGAGCCAAACAGGCTGATATCCGCTGCCATAGGTCTTGCGGTTCCCCACGACAGAAACAGCTACGGATACTTGGCTGAACACCATGACTACGGGATGAAAGGAGAGAAGGCTGGTGACTATGCAGAGGATCTCGCCGCCACGATGTTGGCAACCACGCTCGGGATCCCATTTGACCCGAACAAGGCATGGGAGGAAAGGGAGCAGCTATACAAGGCTAGCGGTCTGATTATACGGACGACACACGTTGTGCAGTCAGCCGAGGGGCATAAGGACGGTCTTTGGACATGCGTGCTCGCGGCTGCAATATTCGTTGCATGATCCGTCCATAATCAGATGAGGGTTTTTAAATACGGATTGCTTACACGCTCTCAACCCGGTTTTTGTGGAAGTGTCATGATGTACTCGCTGCAGAAGCATGATGGATCAAGGAATGAACCATCTCAGCTGAGTGGTAGATTCGAACCATGGATTTTTCCGTCCACTGCTTCGGTCCTTTTTATCGTACTGGTTTTTGTGACCTATTCAGCCGTTTTCATGCGACTTGTTTCCTAACGCATCGAGCTGCCTGATTCATTTTTATTTAAAAATTGTAAACTAAATTGATATATGTGGTTTACAATTCCTGCGGAATGGAGGATGGACATGCTGTCCGGAACCTCGAAAGCAAAAACAATCTCCCTTGCCGCGGTCTTTGCTGCGATGATGGCAGCGGGAGGGATTGTCTCCATTCCATTCCCGTTCTCCCCTGTCCCGATGAGCCTCCAGACGCTGTTCCTCTACCTGAGTGTCTTGCTCCTCAAGAAGAGGGCCGTCCTCTCCCAGGCGGTCTACCTGACAATGGGTATTGCAGGGCTTCCGGTCTTCGCAAAGGGGATGGCAGGATACTCGGTCCTAATCGGACCCACTGGCGGGTTCCTTTTTGGATTTCTCCTTTCATCAGCTTTGGCGGGGTACGCTCTTTCCGTCTTAGGGAGGGGCTGGTTCGCGAGGGCAGCTGCAGTCGTTCTTGCGATGTCCACGGTATTCTTACTGGGCTGGATTTGGCTGGCATTCTGGATG
>JASFYL010000059.1 GCA_030055575.1 Thermoproteota archaeon
TCACGACCAAGAGTGCCGGATGCATCGTTGAAGAGGCTGCCAACCCAAATGAGAGAAGCGCCTAGGCAAACCACGAGGTAAGGACCACGATGGGCGAGATTATGTTAGTCAGGTAAAAGAACGCGTCCAGCGAGAGCCTGCTAGGTATGCTAAGCAGACGCGCACCGTGCCTGAAGAACGTCTGGAAGTGCCCAGCTGCCCAGCGGGTCCTCCGCCTGATCTCCACCCTGAGGGAGTCGGGCTTTTCGTCGTATGTGCACGGGTAGTGGAGGTACTTCACCTTGAGCCCTCGCTCGGCGAGCCTTATTGTCAGGTCTAGGTCATCCGTGAGAGAATTCCCAAACCCCAACGTAGAGATCAGGTCATAGCGGATCGCCTCCCCGGTGCCGGCGAGGGCTGTACATAACCCCATCCTGTCCTTGCCATGCTGCCACAGCCTTTGGAGTATGAGCCCCTCGTAGTATGACGCCCTGGCGATGAGCGACGAATTTGGGTTCTTTGTCTTCACGTTGCACTGGAGGGCGGCATGCCCACCTACACGGGACGAGAGCTCGTCGAGGAAGTCGACCGGCACCCTGTTGTCCGCATCGAATACAACGACATAATCTGGTCTGAAGTCGCCGATGTACCTTCGCATGTTCTCTAAAGCGTAGTCAAGCGCGGCGCCCTTGCCCCTGACCTCCGACCTCCTCTCAACCAACCTCAGCGTGGCGCATTCCATGCCTCCCACGATCTTTGCGGTACGGTCCTCGCAATTGTCTGCGATTACGAGAGCGCGGAAGAGCCCCCTAGGGTACCTTTGAGAGAGCAGGTCTCGGCATATGTCGCTGATCACATCCTCTTCGTTATGGGCGGGCACAAGTACCAGAAACTTGACCGCCGGACAGGGACATTCACGATGGTCGCCTTCCCTTCTTATCGTAGCCAAGAAGAGCGCAAAATAATAGATCGAATAAAGCGTGAAGAATCCGGTAGTAGCATACACAAGAATCGTAAGATCCAATCAACCCACCCTACTGAACCGTAGGGTGATAAGTAGAGAAAGAGAAATAAACCCACATTTTAGAACGGCATTCAAAAAATTAGCACATTTCGAACTATTTTGGAAAGGGGATCAGTGCGAGTTTTCTTCGAAGAGCTCCACTAGGATCCTCGCCTTGACCTCTTTGCTGGAAAAATGCGGCATCTTCTCGCCGAGGTCTAGCGCGAAGACAACGGGGTTCCCCATCGAATCGGTGAACTTGACTTCTGCGATGAACTTCTTCTTAGGTCCGGACTCAATGGTCTTTGTCATCGCCTCGTAGATCCTGCTGAGCGCCATCTGCAGCGCAATCGGGCTGGTCATGTCCTGCGGCGTGATCGCGATCTGGGTGAAACCCGAAAGGATCTCTCCGACCTTGGCTGATCCGTTGAAGATCCCGATGCTCTTCTCCTTTTCGATCCCTTCCCTCTCGCTGCCTTCTCTTTCCATCTCGACTCACCATGGACTTGATAGACGCATCGGACTATTATCTCTTAAGCTTTGCGAATCGAATGGTGCCATCATGGCAGGCTACGCGAGCCGCTCTTTCCACGCCGGAGGGGCTCTGCGTTCACGACCCCTATCCTCGAGAGCTCTGCATACCCGAGCCGGATGACCTCCTTCAGCGCCTCATTCACGTCCTTGACGCCCGCCCTTACCATGTCCTCGAAGAGGCGGAGGAGACCGACGCTCCAATACTCCGAGAGGTAGTCCTTCATCCGATCGACGTCCTTCTGGTCAGCCCTCCTTATCCCGATCTTCTTCGGTCTAGGCGGCTCAAGCTCGCATTCCTGCTCCAAAAAGCCTTCTGGGGCTACGAGTACTCCTTCCTCCACAAGGTCGTTCAGGAGCATCCTGAGAGTGTACTTCCCGACCCCCCTCTCCTCGGCCCATCGCTCCAACTCCTCGTACTCCACGGTGCCCTTCGCCCTGCCGAGGAGGTCCAGGAGCTCACTGGTGATCTTGGCGAGGGGGTCGCCTTCACTACTTCGAATCCCATTGCCGTACCCCAACCCAATCGCCAAAACGAATTTGTCCCGTTCCTTTTTTAACACCTTCGGCTGACTCGATGGAGCTCAGCACACTTGTTTACATAATTATCTGCGCCTTCGAGAACAGTTATAAGCAACCTTCCTACCTTTTGAGTGAAAGGTGGTTATACGCATGGATTCTGCTAAGAAAGTAAGCGAGTCTGCGCTCGTTTCCACGAGGTGGATGTTCCCGTCCGATGCCAACCCCGCGGGAAACGTCTTCGGGGGAGCGATAGTGAAGTACATCGACGAGATAGCCGCCGCGGTGGCGATGAGGCACGCCCGGAGGAATGTCGTGATCGCCTCGATGGACAGGATGGATTTCCACGCGCCGGTCAAGATCGGCGACCTGATCACTCTCAAGGCTTCGGTTAACTACGTGGGCAGGACCTCCATGGAAGTGGGGGTCAGGGTCGAGGCAGAGAACCCGATGAGCGGCGAGGTCAGGCACGCTGCCTCAGCATATGCGACGATGGTAGCGCTTGACGCATCCGGAATACCGACAGAAGTCCCCAGGATCATCCCCGAGACCGAGGACGAGAAGAGACGCTACCGGGAGGCGGAAGAGCGCAGGAACGCCCGGCTGAGGAGCAAGGCTTAGCATGACCTTATAAAGATCCGCTTTCTATCTCTGCTCTGCCGCGAATCGCTCAATCAGTTTATTCCGATTTATACTTTCCACGGCTCATCCGGTAGGCAAGCCCGTCCGCGGTGGCTACCAGCTTCCCCTCCCCATTTGTGACCTTGATCCTGCAGAGCGCGGTTGTGGTCCCGGAGCTTTCTTCCCATGCCTCAGCGACCAGCTTCTCGCCCAGTCCCACCGGCCTCCTGTAATGTATATTGACCGAGAGCCCGACTGACTTCACCCCGGAAGAGTTGCAGGCGACTGCAAAGGCTATGTCGGCCAATGCGTAGATCACCGCGCCATGGCAAGCGCCGTAAGCGTTGAGCATCCGGTCATCTACCGTCATTTCTAGCAAGCATCGCCCCGTGGAGTGCTCGAGCATCCTCACCCCCAGGGCGACCGCCACCCTGTCCCTTGAGAGGAGGGCGTTCATTTCCTCATAAGGCTCTTCCCTGAACAATGCCGGGACACCTTGTCTCTTTTTGGTTACTGAAGCTATTTAAAAAATGCGCGAGAAAGCTAGGCGAGTTCAGACATAGACATTTCTCTTGGCGGCTTTCAGTGAGTGCAAGAAATCCCTCGTGAAGAGGGCGAGCACGGGGTAGAGCTCGAGCCTGCCGAACCACATCGAGAATATCAGCATAACTTTTCCAAGGTCCGGGATATGGGAGAGCGGGTAAAAGGCTGGTCCGACATTGCTCTGCGCCGAGGTCACCAGCGAGAGCGCGCCGAGCGGGTCCGGGACGAAGAGTGACATAACTGCGAACTGGACAAGTATAGCGAAGATGTACAGGAAAACGAACGCCCCCACCCTGATCACGTACCCCTCATCGAGGATCTTACCCCCGATCTTTATGGGCTTCACCGCAATGGGGGGGAGGGAGACCTTGCTCACCTCAATCTTGGCGGCGCGGTACATCACGATCATCCGCCAGATCTTCATCCCTCCGGAAGTGGATCCGGAGCAGCCGCCCACGATCATCAGAAGAAGCAAGACCGACTTCGCCACCAAGGGCCAAGAGTTCAGGTCCACGCTCGAATAACCTGTGGTGGTGATCACTGCAATGACGTTGAAGAAACCCTCAAGCAGCGCGAACCCGGGCTCCGACCCTGCGAGGAGGAGGGACCCTGAAACTATTGCACCGCCTGCCAGGATCATCAGCAGGAGGACCTTGGTCTCTACGTCCCGGAGTATCTGCTTGTAGTCGAACCTGAAGATGTTGTAATAGAGGGAGAAGCTTATCGCCCCCATCGTCATGAAGACGCAGAGCGCTATCTGGATCTCGATTCTACCGAAATACAGGATGCTGCTCTTGGTCAGGAACCCTCCTGTGGAGAGCGCGGTCATCGCGGTATTGATGGCGTCGAAAGGCGGCATCCCCAACAGGAGGAGTACCACGGCGCAAATTGCAGTGAGGGCGGTGTAGATGAGCCACATCCTCTTTATCGTCGAGAGCGTGCTTAGCGTGAACTTCTCTTCCCTCCCCTCAAGGTGGTAGAGCCTCCAGCTCCCGATCCCGCCCCCCACCAGTATGAGGGTAAAGAGCAGGATGATCCCAACTCCGCCTATCCACTGCATCATGCTCCTCCAGAATAGGATGGAGTTCGGCACGCGCTCGAAGTCGTTTATCAATGTCATCCCTGTAGTCGTAAAGCCGGACATAGACTCGAAGACGGCGTCGATGGGGCTGAAGCCAGCGACGGCGATGAATGGTATCGAACCGATAAGGGAGACCAAGAGCCAGCCGACTGATGCTATGATCACCGAGGCTATTCTTGAATAGCTCTCCTTAGCCCCTAACTTCTTTCTTGCCAGCCAGCACATTAGCGCGGTAGAGGTGCCTGTTGCCAGGAACGGTATCGCAGACCCGTATTCGCCAAACACCAAGGCTGGGACCACGGGCACGAGAATCAGCACGCCGAAAATCATCAGGACACCGGAAAGTCCGCTCAATATCTCCTCTCTTGCGCCGATCATGATACGAACTACCGCCCCAGCAAAGAATCGCCAAGGAAGGATATGGTTTTAAATTTATATATTTGTAACCACCGAAGGGTCTTCGGGACTGCGTAGCGATGCGGATTCTAATCTTGGGCGCAGGCGGGATCGGCAGGTACCTGATCAGGGAGCTGAACAACAAGGGGCACGAGCTCGCTGTCATGGACATAGACGAGAAGCTGTGCAAGGAGCTCTCGGAGCAATACGACGTACTGGCCCTGAAGGGGGATGTCACGAACATGGACGACCTTGCGGCTGCTGACATTGCCACCTTCGACCTCGTCATCTCGGTCATCAGCAAGGACGAGGCGAACATACTGGCGTGCCTGATAGCGAAGGAATTGGGCGTCAAGAGGACGATCGCCAGGATAGGCGACCCGAGGATGGCCAAGATAGCGGAGAAGCTGGGCATAACCGACACATTATGCCCAGAGCTGACCGCAGCCGAGAAGGTCCTGCGGCTGATAAAGGAGGAGTTCCCGATAGAGGGTACGATACCCATGGGGGTGAAGGTCGTGGACCTGAAGGTTGCGAAGAACTCGCTTGTCGCGGGCAGGAGGATAATCGACCTGCCGCTTATAACGGACTGGCTTATAATCAAGGTCAAGAAGGACGGGACGACGATCAGGCCGGATCCGAACCACACCCTAGAGCCCGACCAGAAGGTCACTATGATAGTCAGGGAGGATTCCCTTGAGCGGATGAGGGCTTTCTTCGAGGAGTCGGTTTAATCCCGCTACTGGTTCGCATAAGCGCCGCCATTGCCCGAAGATGCGGTGCCACTTTTGTAGAGCTCTACCCACTTGGGGCAATCGTACTTCTTCTCTGGACAGGTTTTGCGGGTGACGCAGAATGGCCCGGCGCACCCGAAGATCGTTGGGGCGACGCCCTTCACGAGCGAGAGCATCTCCTCAGCCAGCGCCCTGATCTCCCACTGGGCAGAGAGGCAGCACCTTAGCTCGAAGAAGTTGAGTAGTGACCTCGCGTTCATTGTCACAACGATCTTGGTCGGCGAGGCTTGCGGGAGCACGTACCGTGCGTCCTCGGCAGGTATCCCCCTCTCCAATAGAAACTTGTAGGCTGACCGGCAGCGCTCGAGCCCCTCCACGAAAACCCTCCTCGCCTCATCGTCCTTTGAAACGCTCTCCGGGACGACAAACTCTATCTCCTCGAGCCTGACGTAGCGCTGGCTCTGCTGCGAGTATGACGCTATGCGGTGCCTGACAAGCTGGTGGCTGCATGCGCGCGAGATCCCGTCTATCGAGAAAGTGAAGCTTGCATGCTCGAGGACAGAGAGGTGCCCGCTCGAGATGATCTTCTTCAGGAGCCTCGAGATGTCCTCAGGCGATAGATCCCGATAAGCCTTCGTTGCGCTGAACTTGGAGTAGCACTGCCTAGCTGCGGCTGCGGCGACCCTCTCCGGGTCAGGCGTGTAGGAGAGGAGTGTGACCTTCAAGACCAACACCGATAGATCATCTCGGTATCCCCCTCTTTAACAGTTGCCGATCCTGTGGTTTCGATGCCGCCCGCAGACAGGCAGGCATCGATCCTGCGAGCACTAGTGCGCAGTGCAAAAAAGGTAAAGCATGTTTTGGCATGGAAGGAGTCGCTAAATTGCACATTTCCTGAAGGTAACAAGCGAGCGTTGCGGAGGATGCATGATCCCGATTCATCGATTCCCTGAATCTCCTGTGCTCGAACTCCCCATCAGGATGGAAAATGATAACTATCCATATATGACTAACAATAACAATTGATAGAGTGGGGGCATGACAGACGCGCTTGGGGATTGTTGCCTGCGAGGCTCTGAAGAAGGAGATAGAGATGGTCTCATCCGGAGACCCGGAGATCGCCTACAGGGAGTACCTTGACTTTGGGCTTCATTCTGACCCGAAGAGGATGAAAGCCGTCATCGTCGAGAAGGTGAACTCGCTCGAGGGGCAAGTGGACGGCGTGTTCCTTGGGTATGGGATCTGCCAATCCCTTCGCGACGTAGACAGGGATCTCAGGGTTCCCACATTCAGGCTCGAGTGCGACGACTGCATCGCCGCGTTGCTCACCCCAGCCGGGTACGAGAACGAACGGAAGAAGTGCGCCGGCACCTTCTTCACCACCCCGTTCTTCGCCGAGGCTGGAATGAAGAGGATGATAAAGGAGCTCCACTTGGACCAGCCGAAATTCCAAAAGTACGACAAGATGTGGTTCATAAGGAGGTTCTTCGACGGCTACTCCCGGGTGCTTTACGTGGAGACCGGCGCGGGCGAGGACGGCAGGCACGAGGCCCTTTCCAAGGCATTCGCTGAGGAGCTCGGCCTCAAGCATGAGTCGACGACGGGCACGGTCTCACTGTTGGCGGAAGGGCTTGTGAGGGCAAAGCAGGTTGCCAAACAAAGGGCGCTCGGTGCATGATTTAGGGGATTCATTCTTGAACTCAAACTTATTTTCAATGACCTGTTCATCTCACATTTAATGGAGATCGTTGTTCGCGGTTTGTACGAAAATCCGGGCGAGCGAACTCTAAGAGATTAAGGCACTAAAGTTGTGGTAAGCAACATAACGCTCATGTTGTGAATCCCTTCCCATATTTGACCTTACCC
>JASFYL010000005.1 GCA_030055575.1 Thermoproteota archaeon
TTATGCTTTCGATACCAATTCTTTTATTTGTTTGGGAGTGAGCTCTTTCTTTAGTGTGCATAACCGGTTTGATTGTAGCGTATTGCGACCAATCGTCAGACTCAAGAAAGCAACATAAATGCGTCTGCTTGCTTGAATATGCGCAACAACTCGTCTGTGACGGCAACCACCCTCGATCCAAAAGCCCAAGCGATGTCGAGCTTCCGTAGCAGGCGGACAATACTGAATTGAATGATCTCCATCGACAGGAGAGGTCTTGCTGGAAAAGGCAATTCATCAATTCTTGATGAGCTTTCTAGTTGAATTCTGTCTGATCTTCCTTCCTTTCTAATAATAATTCCTTCAAAATTATTTAGATCTATCGTCGTCCAATCTTCTTTCAAGCACAAGCATTGTCATACCCCCCTCCCCTATTACGCCTATGTCGAGCGCGGGCAAGCAAGCAAGCATGTTCCTTTGGGAAGGAAAGTGATGTGATTACCACCAATCACTGTAACAACTTCAGGCATTTTTTATTGATGTGATTAAACTCACAGCATCACCAATATTTTTTGTCATGGATGTAACTCAAACAAGATCTGGTTTGATGCGACGTAACTCATTTATCACATCTTTTTGTGATTTAATGGTAGCTGGGGCATCAATAATCATCACATCAAAACCGTCTCTCCAATACTACCCCGACATATCCCAATCCAAGGGGAGAAGCGTTCAGCTCTAGGAACTTCTGGGTCTCAAAAACATAGCTACTCGAGGGGATTCTCGAGTGTGACCTTCAACAAAAATCCCCCTTAAGATACCCTATCTAAGAAGGCATTTTAATTCTTAGTCAATAAATGGTCGATTTTTTTTAGCCAAAGGGTTAAAATCGGTCCGCCGCAGATATCTGCGCTGACTACTATGTCCAACCGAGTGTACGCGATGAGCAGAACCGAAATAAAGGAGCTTCAGGAAAAAAAGCTGAAGGAACTCCTCGCCCGGGTGTATGAGAGGTCTCCGTTCTACAGGCGGCGCCTCAAGGAGGCTGGGGTGGATGTTGCCAACTTCAAGATCAGAGATCTCGGGAAGGTGCCGTTCACTACCAAGTCAGACTTGAGGGACAATTATCCACTTGGGCTGATATCCGTGAATAAATCAGAGATCGTGAGGCTCCACGCCTCCTCAGGGACCACGGGGAACCCGACCGTCGTGGCTTACACTAAGAAAGACGTAGAGGCATGGGCAGAGCTGAACAAGAGGTGCCTCGAAATCTGCGGCGCGACGAGCGAGGATGTGGTTCAGGTTGCGTACGGATATGGGCTCTTCACTGGAGGGCTTGGCCTCCACTATGGGGCAGAGAAGCTCGGGGCGAAGGTGATCCCAGCCAGCACTGGCAATACCAAGCGCCAGCTCAAACTCATGAAGGATCTCGGGACCAGCGTACTGGCTTGCACACCCTCCTACGCGCTGTTCTTGGCGGAGAGCGCAAAGGAGGAAGGGATAGACCCGAAGAGGGACCTTAGGATCAGGATAGGGGTATTTGGTGCCGAACCCTGGTCAGAGAGCACCAGGAGGATACTGGAGGAAGAATTTGTCGGTTCCGCGTACGACATCTACGGGATGTCTGAGCTTAACGGGCCTGGAGTGGCGATCGAGTGCAGAGAAAAGGACGGGCTCCACGTCTGGGAAGACCACTACCTAGTGGAGGTGATCGATCCGAACACAGGAGAGACCCTTGAGCCAGGTGAAAAGGGGGAGATGGCGGTAACGACGCTGGAAAAGGAGGGGATGCCGCTCCTCAGGTATAGGACGCGCGACATAACCATAATGGACGAGGATGTTTGTGATTGCGGTCTTGCCCATGCCAGGATCAAGAAGATCCTAGGCAGGACTGACGACATGCTGAAGATAAGGGGGATCTGCGTCTTCCCGAGCCAGATCGAAGGGGTCCTCTCGAACTTCGAGGGGCTCACTCCGTTCTACCAGCTGGTAGTCGATAGGGACGGGCCGCTCGACAGGCTTCTGGTCAGGGTGGAAGTCTCGGAGGACTTTAAGAGCGACAGGCTCACCGAGATCGTTGACCTTCAGAAACGCCTGGAGGAGGAGTTGAGGGATGTGCTGAGCATAAGCGCAGCGGTGGAGCTGACGGAGCCGAGGACGCTCCCTAGGAGCGAAGGAAAAGCTCAAAGGATAATCGATCTAAGGAAGGTGTAGGGATCTTTATGACTAAGCAGTTTAGCGTATTCCTTGAGAACAAGCCAGGTCGGCTCGCGAGCCTAGTTGAACTCTTTGAGGCTAACCAAATAAGGATACTTGCGATGGGGATCGCAGAGGCGGGCAACTACGGCATAGTGAGGTGCATAGTCGATGCCCCAGAGAAAGCCGCAGCTGTGCTGAGGAATGCGAATACCGCAGTAAACCTATCTGATGTAGTGATAGTCGAGATGACAAAGTTCCGCCAAGCCGTAAGAATCCTCGGGGAGAACGGGATAAACATCGATTACGCATACACCATGGACGGCGGTAAGATAGTCTTCAAAGTCGACGAGCTGGGCAAGACCTACTCGATCCTCTCGGATGCCGGCATCAAGATAGATGGGTAGGCCTTTTGCGGCTGGAGGGGGCTGGCTACGCAAAAGGCAGATCATCATTTTCTGCATCTTTATTTGTTTCCCCCTAGGTTCTTTGTACAAAAGTAAACAGGTTTACATCACTAGACTGCTAGTCTCAAAACTGTCAATACGGTTGCGTAATCCGGACGGTGTGTTTGTTGCGAGAACCATTGGTAAACCTTTTAAGCCATAATGATAGTTAGGTTTAACCCCAGAGATGATGAAAATGGCAAAATGTTCCAAGTGTGGGACTGATGTCGCTAAACCAGAGAAGACATGGACTCTTGCTCCAAAGGGTAAGAAGGCAGTAACAGTGGGCCTCTACAAGTGCCCGAGTTGTGGTGCCTACTTCAGAGCGTCCTCAAAGTAATCTCCACTAAAAATCTCCTATTTTTTACCCTGCACTTAATAGCTACGCTTATAGGGGGTTCACCTTTTCAGCATCCGGATATCCTGCCTTATCTTCACCTTACGGATTCGAAGAAGCGATGCAGTCTCCTGAGCCCTTCCTCCAAGACCGAGGATTGTACCGCATAGCAGAGTCTGAAGTGACCCCTATTATCTCCAAAATACTCTCCAGGGATCACTGCCACCCCCGCCTTCTTGAGAAGAGCTTCTGAGAAATCCCTGCTGGATGAGAAACCGCTGCCGATCTTTGGATATACATAGAAACCCCCTTCAGGCTCCGGGCAACTCACGACCCCTGCGGAGTTAAGGGACCTGAGGAGCTTTGCGAGGTTAGACTTGCAGACAGCCAAGTTTCTCTGGATGTACTCCCTCCATCCCTTAAGTGCACTGATGCACCCACACTGTGCGAAGGTGGAGGGGGCGCTGACAGCATGCTCTTGAACGGTATGCATACGAGACAGCAGGGGCTTAGGACCAGCGGCGAATCCTACCCTCCAGCCAGTCATGCAGAAGACCTTTGAGAACCCGTCTGTGACGATCGTCCTTTCCCTAAGCCCGTCCAAAGAAGCTGGGGAGATGAACTTCCTGTTGACGTATACATATGCCCAATCGATCTCATCCGAAAGGACGAGCATGTCGTGATCCTCAGCCAGGTCCTTGACGAAGCTGATGTCTCTTTCATCCAAGATCCCCCCAGTCGGGTTGTTCGGGGAGTTGAGTACGATCGCGCGTGGCCTTGATCGGAGGGCTTCCTTAATCTCCTCTTCATTGAGATGGTAGGGCGGCTTGGACCAGATCTCGATTGTTCTGATCCCGAGCATCTGGGGGACTGCCAAGAAGCTCGTCCAGCAAGGCTTAATCAGGATCACAGACTCCCCTGGCTTCACCAGCGAGGCAAAGAAAGCATAGTTTGCGAATTTTCCCCCAGTCGTCACGAGTATTTCATCAGCAGTGCGCTCGATCTTTCTGGTAGAGAAGAGGAACTCCGCTATCGCCTGCCTCAATTCGGTTATCCCCCAGCTAGACGAGTACCCATACGTCCCACATTCGATGGCTTCTATGGTGGCTTTGACTGCCGCCTCTGGAGGGGGAAAACCAGGCTCGGCGACATCGAACCGGACAATGTCGCTGGAGAAGCGCCTCTCCATTATCGAGAGGGGGGAGGGGAGAATCTCATCAAATCGATCCAGTGGCATCGGATATCACTCCGGCTAAGGCTGATATATAGCTAACTAACAGAGTCTAATGGGGCAGCTCATGATCGAACAGGTAGGCGTCTTCATTCAGGGGTTCCTGACGCTATTCATCGTATTCGATCCCATTGGGAACATTCCTCTCTTCCACGCGTTTACTTCGTCCTTGGAAACGAAGAGGAAAGGGAAGATAATTAACGACTCAGTAAAGGTCGCCTTTATGATCTTGGTGGGCTTCGCGTTGGGCGGAAGCATCATTCTCGACCTGTTCAGGATCTCGATAGACGATTTTAAGGTGGCAGGCGGCGTGCTTCTCTTTATCATGTCTATAGAAGGCCTGCTCGGGAAGGAAGAGGGCAGGTGGATGGAAAGGGAGGATGTGGCGATAGTCCCTCTCGCGACCCCCTTGATGGCAGGTCCTGGGAGCATCTACACCGTGATGTACCTGATGCAGCCACCGAACGGACCCTTCGTAGCGTTCTTCGCGATCACCGCAAACGCGCTGCTTCAATGGGTTTTGCTCAGATCATCCAACAGGATCATGAAGATTTTAGGAAAGACTGGATCAACAATAGTCTCGAGAATCATGGCATTCGTTCTGTCGGCAATAGCCATCAGCATGATAAGGAGCGGATTGGTAGGAATATAGCTTTAGGTGGTTGAACGAACAGCTCATCAAAAGAGGGGTTTAGGTAAATGAGCGATCAGAACGGCAACGGCAACTCGAGGCGAGCCACAACACCCATATCGTTGAGCCTCCCGTACCAAGAAAACCAAAAGCTCCGGAGGGTTGCGGAGCGGATCGAGAAAGATGAGAGGCTGAGGGGGATATGGAAGTGCTCGAATGTGATGGCGATAGAGAGGCTAGGGTACACCGACCACGGGGCGACCCATGTGAAGATAGTCGCCAACTCTGCGCTGAAGATCCTCCGGATCCTTTCGAAGAGCGGGGTGGTCCCGAGCATAGTTAAGGACTACTCAATGGAGGAGGACGACGCGGAGGTCGTAGTGGTCCTTGGTGCGCTCTTCCACGACGCAGGCATGATCGTGACCCGGACGGATCACGAGCTCTTTGGGATCGCAGTAGCATATAGCGAGATAGGGAGGATATTGGAAGGGGTGTACCCTCCATATGAGGTCACAGTGATGCTCTCGGAAGTGATGCATACAATAGTATCACACGAGGAGCCTCACAAACCCCTCTCAATAGAGGCGGGCGTCGTGAAGGTGGCTGACGCGCTGGACATGGAGAAGGGCAGGGCAAGGCTCCCGTTCGAGGCGGGCAGGGTTGACATCCACTCCGTCTCGGCGCTGAGCATAGAAAAGGTCAGGATCCAAGAGGGGACTGGGGCTGAGAAACCTGTAGTCATAAGGATCACTATGTCCAACTCGGCTGGAATATTCCAGATTGACGAATTACTGAAGCCGAGGATCGAGAGCTCAGGGCTTCAGAAATACATCCATGTTGTGGCAGAGGTCGTGGGGCCCGAGAAAAAGATACTCGAGAAGTTCGAGTTCTAACGGGCAGGTACCACAACCGAACCCTTTTATTTGCGTCTGGCTATATATTTTAACTACTCATATCGGAGGGATGCTTGGTTGGGTTTTACTGCGACTTGGGAAGACTTCCTGAAGGTCTACAAGAACAGCGGTCAGCCTGGGCTGATGCTGAGAACCCTCAGGTTCAGCAGGGGGATTTCGATTGAAGAGCTGTCAGCGAAGACAGGAATCAGCGAAAAAGAGCTCATCGCCATAGAACTTGGAGCAAGCGACCACAGGTTCAACGAAGACCAAGAGATAATCAGAAAGATCTTCGAGACGCTGATCGTGATGGAAGAGAAATTAGGCTAAGTTATTGACTGCCGGATTGCGTTTTTGTTCTCCACTGCCCATAAATCCTTCCGCATCCTAACGTATTCAGAACCCATAAAAATCCGAAGGGTAATAATGCGCATTGCGACTGCGAATCAGAGGGCACGACTGCAGAGGACAACACTGCTACAGGAGAAAAACATAACACCATAGGGATAAAGAACAATCCTCCAGACACCAACCTCTTAATTTTCACACTTTTTTCGCTCTTAGAAACCTTTTTAATGGATTGTTATGTAGCTCTTGAACAGACGCAATGCAAGGTGGTAACATGGATACATCGATGATCCTGCTTGCCCTCGGACTCCTCCTTGCATTTATCATGTCCATGAACTTGGGCGGTAATGACGCAGCGAACCCCACTAGCGCGGCTGTGGGGGCAGGCGCCATGACGATGAAAAGGGCGTTGGTGGCATTCTGCATATTCGCATTCCTTGGTGCCGTACTTCAAGGTTCTATGGTTATTAAGACTGTTGGAAAAGGAATCGTCCCGGAGATCGATGTGGTAGGCGCCTTCGCAGTCATACTTTCGGCTAATGTGTGGATCTTTTTGGCAACAATGAGAGGAATGGCGATCTCCACAACTCACTCGGTGATCTGTGCAGTGATCGGTTATGGCATAGCCAAGTTCGGGATCGAGGGGATCAGCCTAACCGCCCTAGGCATGATTGCTGCGAGCTGGCTCACATCTCCGATCTGCAGCATGATCCTCGCGTTCGTAATCTACAAAATGATATACGGTTTCGCCAACGGCAGATACGAAACCAGCCCAGCGAGGTTCTTCAAGGCGCTGCTTATCGGGTCGCTGTGCTTCAGCGCGTATTCGTTCGGCGCTAACGATGTTGCTAACGCAACCGGAGTCTATATCACTATTGCCGCAAACATGGGACATATGCCTGATTCTCTAGCGATGCTTTCGCTGGCTGTCTTCGGTACCTTAGGGATCATCTTAGGAGCGCTGCTATTTGGACCGAGGGTCATAGAAACCCTTGCGTTCAGGGTCACAAGGCTAGACCTGCTCACAGGGCTCGCCGCGAGCATCTCTAACGCACTCGTCGTCTACCTCTTCACTACTGTCCCTTACATCATCCTTGGCTACGGGCTTCCGATCTCGACATCATATGCGGCAGTCGGTGCCATCCTTGGCGCCAGCATGGCAGCAAAGAGGAACGTTAGTAGAAGCACTTCGGCTTACTTGGTAATGTACTGGCTCTTCACAGTTCCTGTCAACATCCTGCTTAGCGCCTCAATATTCTACCTTGTCAGTCTGGCAGTAGGGTAGGCGGGTAGGCCCCCTCACCTTCGGCCCCGCAGGATGGCGATCGTCCTCAGCAGATCGGCTGTATCCTCCATTTTGTCCGAGGCAGACTCAATGTTCTCGATTACTTCTTTTACCATGAGCCAATCGCTCACGTGTTCCGCTACGTCTCCCCAGCTCAGTATCTTGGCTATGAGTTCGACTCGCATCTCATCGATCTTCTCCTCTAGCCTCTCCGTTTTCTCGGCCTTACTCACAACGTCCCCGCTTCGCTTCACTAGTGAGTCGATCGTATCCATGAGCGCGATCGCCTCCTCGACGAGGACGTCGACTAGACCTCTAATTCTCGTCTTGACGTCTTCCGGGATGTCTGCTGGGTGGGCGTGCTGGAGCTTCCTGGTCGCGGATTTGAGGTGGGCAGCGATGTCATCAGAGGTCATCAGAAGGCGTATTATTTCCTCCTGATCCATCGGATGGAGGGAGGACTTCATGAGTTCGTTGATGATCTCCTCCTTTATCGCGTCTGCCTCCCTCTCCAGATCGAGTATCTCGGAAGCCAGCTGCCTTGCATTTTCGATGTCCCCTCCCAAGAATACGCCAATATAAGACCTGAACTTGTTGACTATAGTGAAGATCTTCTCGAGATGCTTCTCGCAGGCAGTTATGGCCTCCTTCTCCGCCCTTTGACCCAACCAAAAGCCGATGTGCCCTGAGCCGAGCGTCGTGTCCGACCTCCCCAGCAATAACTTAGGAGGATAGATATATGTATTATTCGCATCACCCGATGCCTCGATCTCAGGAAAGCCAAATGATCCGTCATTAAATTCTAGGCAGGGGACAATATGAGATGATTACATTTTGGTAAGGGAGGGATGGAAAGCAGAAGCTTAGCCTGCAATGGTCGATCGATACTATTGGTTATAACGTCTGCTCGTGAACACGATCCAAGAAGTGCAGATGACGTTTAATCCCTTCGCGCCTCGTCCTCGCCGAATGGATTGCCCTTCTCGAGTATGTTTCTCTTAATCTCCTCATGTCTAGGTGTTAAGAAGCCCCTCTTTACGAGCGTCTCTTTTAGCCTCTCGACCATGCGCGGGGTATCTATACCGAGCGGGCAAACCTCTTTGCATCGCCCGCACTTGGTGCAAGCGTCCACCGCAACAGCCACTCCCTCTTCCCCAGTCGTGAAGGCGCTCCAGATCAGCCCGATCCCACCGAAGTAGTTGTTTCCGAAGGATCCCCCTAGCACCCGGTATATTGGGCACTCGTACATGCAGCCACCGCACCTTATGCAGTAGAGTGCCTCGACGAAGACACTATCCTCGGCCATCCTTGTTCGCCCGTTGTCGAGTAAGATCAGGTGGAGCTCCTTCGGACCGTGTGCCCCGTATACTATGGTCTTCTCGATGTCAGCAGTCTTGCTCGGACCCGTTATCAGAGAGACATAGGCTGACATGAAGACGCCGGTGGCGTAGGGCGGGAGAACCTGCAGTACCTTGAAGGCATCCTGGAGTGTGGGGACTATCTTCTCGATCCCAGTCAGGCATATGTGCTTTGGAGGTGCGTTGCTCACGAAGCGGGCGTTTCCCTCGTTCTCCACGAGGAAGATCGTGCCAGTGTTTGCAGCGACTACATTGGCGCCGGTTATCCCTATATCAGCATTGCAGAACTTGTCCCTAAGGTACTCCCTAGCAACGCCCACGAGCTCTGGGATCTCCGGGCTCACACCCTTCCCAAGAAGCTTGGAGAATGTCTTGGCCACCTCTTCCCTCGGCACATGCACCGAGGGGTTTATGATATGCGTCGGCTTCTCCCCCCTCAGCTGTATGATGAATTCACCGAGGTCGGTCTCGTAGACCCTGTTGGAGTTCTCCTCGAGAACCTCGTTTATACCGATCTCCTCCCCGGTGAGCGACTTGGACTTGACTACAAGTTTCCCAGACCCGGTCAACTCTGAGACTATCTCCTTTGCCTCGGCAGCGCTCCTCGCCAGGTATGCCTCCCCCCTCACCTCCCTGACCGAGTCGATCGTGACCTTCACCAGAGCGTCAATCTCTCGTATTGATCTCTCCTTGATCCCTCTGACTTCCTTCCGCAGTTCTTCGAGTTCGGGTAGGCGCGACAGCGCCCTCTCCTTGGCTGATGTGTAAGCGGAGATCGCCCTGCTGAGCCCGGTTCTCCTCTTATCATCATTCATCCAGCTCTTCAACTCCTCCCTCTTCCGGACAATCCAATCCTTCTCAGCATTCTCCATGCTATCCCCTCCAAGCAGATAGCAGCAGCTCAGGAAGATCCAATACCCTCAAACTTTTTGGGCAGGCTTCTTTGATGTTGAAATTGCAGAACGGACATGCCGTGACCAACAGATCAGCCTCTCCCGGGAGGTTATCTGCGACGACCGACCTTGCGACCTCCCTCGATAGCTCAGGGAAAGCCGACCGGACTCCGCCTCCAGAGCCGCAGCAGAGCGCCCTTGAGCGGTTGTACTTCATCTCGAGCAGCTCGACACCCGGGATCAGCCTGATCAGCTGTCTGGGCTCCTCGTAGACGCCCATGTGCCTGCCCAAATGGCATGGGTCGTGGTAAGAAACCCTCGCATTCACTGTGCCAAGGCGACCCCTCAACAGACCTTCTTTCTCCATCAGAAACTGGGATATATGACGCACCCTGAATGGGATATCTCCCACTATCTGCGGATACTCTGATGACATCGTCCTGTAGCATCCGGGGCACGCGGTAATGACTTCCCCAAAACCCCTCGAGGCTATCCTGCGCACCGTCTCCTCAGCAACCCTAGAGGCAGCACCAGTCTGACCAGTCCTGAGCAGTACAGAACCGCAGCAGCCCTCTTCAGCTCCCAGCGTATCAAACTCAATCCCCATCTTTCCCAGAAGCGCCATGGTCGAATCCGAGATGCCTTTGGACCTAAGGCGAGACATGCAACCTTTCCAGTAAAGGAGGCGTTCAGGCATTTCTCATCAGACAGACCCGTTAATATCTGAGCAAATATTAATTGCTGTCGCAGTGCGTGTCCAAGGGGAGGCGCCACCGGCTGATCCGGTCAGATGCCGAACCTGCGCCTCTCCCTAACAGGCTGCTCGAGCTCCTTGGCCAATTCCCTAAGGAGCTCCCTCTGCCTCGGGGTCAGCTTTTCAGGGACCACCGGACTCACCACGACGAACATATCTCCTCTTCCGAAGCCGGTGAGCCTCGGCATCCCTTTCCCCTTAAGCCTTATGAGGGTGCCAGGCTGGGTGCCCGGCTCGATCGTCACCTTGACCGGACCTTCGAGGCTCGGCACCGTAGCCTCGGTCCCAAGGGCAGCCTGAGGGAACCCTATCTTCAGGTCGTAGTAAATGTCCGGACCCTCCCTCCTGAACCTGGAGTCCGGCGTGACAGAGACCTGTACGTATAGGTCTCCGGGCGGACCCCCGTCTGGGGAGACATCCCCCTCCCCCCTGAGCCTCAGCTGCATCCCGTCCTCAGCCCCGGCAGGGACTTTTACGTTTATCCTGCGCCTTGCCTTGACGACCCCGGATCCTCTGCAGGCCCCGCAAGGCTTATCGATTATGGACCCTGATCCCCTGCACGCAGGGCAGGCAGTTATCTGGACGAACCTCGCAAAGCCGCTCGCTTGAACCCGCTGGACTTGACCAGTCCCGCCGCACTGCGTACATGTTCTCGGAGAGGATCCAGGGGCGGCACCCGATCCTGCGCAGTCCTTGCACGTCTCGTTCCTGGGGATCTCTATTTCCTTCTCTGCGCCCCTGAAGGCATCCTCTAGAGATATCCTTAGCTCGTAGACGAGGTCGTTTCCACGCGTCTTCCTGTGACCGTAGCCTCCGTAGCCACCCCTCCCGAAGAACATGTCAAAGAGGTCGCCGAAGCCCCCAAATCCGAAATCCCTGAATATTGTTTCGAAGTCAACGCCCCTGAATATGTCCTCTTGAGTGTACTGCTGGTTGAAGCCAGCTCGCCCGAGCATGTCGTACTGGCTCCGCTTCTGCGGATCCGAGAGGACCGCGTATGCCTCTGAGATCTCCTTGAACTTCTCCTCAGCGTCCGGGGACTTGTTCCTGTCTGGGTGGTACTGCAGCGCAAGCTTCCTGTAAGCGTCCTTGATCTGCTCAGGCGTCGCGTCCCGCGGTACGCCCAGAACCTCGTAATAGTCACGTTTTGCTGCCATCTCTACCGATCCTCTGCTCGCGGAGTCAGTATTTCAGCCTTTTGCTTTGGATTTAAAAAAAGTTGATTGTAGGTCACTTGACTTTGTAGTCGGCGTCGTAGACCTTCTTGTCGCCTTGCCCCTCCGACTTGGCGCCGGATCCTTGGGCTTGACCAGCCTGAGCGCTCGCCTGCTGCTGCTTCTGGTACTCTGCAGCCGCCTGCTGGTAGATTGCGGTGCCAACCTCCTGGAGGACCTTGGTAAGCTCCTCGGACTTTGATTTGATCTTCCCCACATCGGTGCCGGCGAGAGCCTCCTTCAGTGCAGAAACTGAGGCGTCTATCCTGCTCACCTGATCCGGCTTGAGTTTATCGGCGAGGTCCTTCTTCGTCTTCTCGGCGGTGTAGATGAGGCTGTCAGCGGAGTTCCTCAGCTCTGCCTCTTCCCTCTTCTTCCGGTCCTGTTCGGCGAACTGCTCGGCCTCCTTCACCATCCTCTCCTTCTCTTCCTTGGAGAGCTTCGTGGAAGCCGTGATCCTGATCGAGGCAGCCTTGTTTGTGCCGAGATCCTTGGCTGTCACGTTCAGTATGCCGTTTGCGTCGATGTCGAAGGTAACCTCGATCTGCGGAACACCGCGCGGCGCAGGCGGTATGCCTTCTAGGTTGAACATTCCCAGAGAGACGTTGTCCTTTGCCATCGCGCGCTCCCCCTGGAGGACATGGATAGTCACAGCCGTCTGGAAGTCGGCTGCGGTTGTAAAGATCTGGCTCCTCCTCGTTGGGATCGTCGTGTTCCTCTCGATAATCTTGGTGAAGACGCCACCGAGCGTCTCGACCCCGAGGGATAGCGGCGTTACATCGAGGAGGAGGATATCCTTGACCTCTCCAGAGAGCACGGCGCCCTGGATGGCTGCCCCGATGGCTACGCACTCCATCGGATCGACCCCGCGCTCAGCAGGCTTGCCGAGTATGCGCTCGACGAAACGCTGTACAAGTGGGATCCTGGTAGTGCCGCCTATCAGGATTATCTTGTCTATCTGCGATGGGGTGAGCTTCGCGTCCTCAAGCGCCCGCATTATCGTCCTCTCGGTCTTTTGGACTATCGGTGTCGCTAGCTCCTCAAGCTTCGCCCTTGTTATCGTCATGTGGAGGTTCTTCGGACCAGAGGCGTCCGCGTAGATGAAGGGGAGGTCGATGTCAGTAGTGAGGAGGGTCGATAGCTCTATCTTAGCCCGCTCTGCAGCGTCCTTGAGTCGGGCCATAGCCATCCGGTCTCCCCGGAGGTCGACCCCGGTCTGTTTCTTGAACTCCTCCACTATGTAGTCCATGAGGGCCTTGTCGATGTCCGCTCCTCCCGTCTCTGTGTCACCGCTGGTGGAGAGGACCTGGAAGACCCCCTTCCCAAAATCCATTATTGTTACATCGTGCGTGCCCCCTCCAAAGCTGAAGACAAGGATCTTCAGTTCCTTGTCGAGCTTGTCCACGCCGTATGCCAAGCACGCGGCCGTAGGCTCGTTTATTATCCTAAGAACCTCGAATCCGGCTATCTCGCCTGCGTCCTTGGTCGCCTGCCGCTGGTTGTCGTTGAAATGGGCAGGCACGGTGATTACTGCCTTCTTGATTGTAGTGCCGAGGTACGTCTCTGCGTCCTTCTTGATCTTCTGGAGTATGAACGCAGAGATCTGCTGGGGTGTGTACTCCTTCCCGAATATGTTAACCTTGTAGTCTGTCCCCATCTTCCGCTTTATCTCAAAGACCGTGCCCTCCGGGTTCGCAATGGCTTGCCGCTTTGCAGGCTCGCCCACGAGGAGCTGTCCATCCTTCGTGAATGCGACCACAGAGGGGAACATCTTCCCAGCTGCGGTTGGCCCCTCGGCGCTGGGTATCACAGTTGCCCTGCCGCCCTCGAATATCGCGGCGGCGGAGTTTGTTGTGCCTAAGTCTATTCCAATAATTTTCTCTCCAGGTTGTATGTTTCCACTCACATTAACTCTCCTCCTTTGTCATTTTTGATCTTGAAGGCTTTGCCGAGACCTTCACCACGCTCGGCCTGATTACCCTGTCCCTGAGCATGTACCCTTTCCTCATCTCCTCGATGACCGTGTTTTCCTCTAGGTCTTCCCTCTCTTCCCTTGAGACAACCATGTGCTTTTCAGGGTCCAGAGGGCGCATGAGGCAGTCTATCTGCGAAACACCATGCTTCTCCAACACCTTCCGCATCTTCTTTAGGGTCATCTCAACGCCCTGCACTATTGCCCCTTGCTCAGCCGAACGCGCGTTCTTCAGGGCAAGCTCGAGCTCGTCTACGACTTCGAGCAGGTCACAAATCAGCGAAGCATTGGCGTATAGGCGAACCTCCTCGATCTGACGCTCGGATCTCTTCCGGATGTTCTCGCAGTCTGCCTGGGCGTACTTGAGCCTCGTGTTCGAGTCATGTAGTTCCTTCTGTAGCGCGCTCAGCTGTTGCCGATACTTTAATATCTCCTCCTCCAGATGCCCGAGATCCTTCTCCTCCGGAGGCTCGGCGCCCGGGCTTGTCTTTCCACACTCGACTTGGCTAACCTTCTCCTTCTCAGACTCCGCTCTCCCAGGCGATATGCTACTAGGCGATCTCTCAGCAGTCAACAGAGCTCCCCCGCTGAAGCTGAGAATTATATCGCAGTCAAATATATATATTTCACGCATACCGAACCTGGAGCAAGGAAGAAATCCAGACGGTTGAGGTAATTTGCGGTAAAAGGACAGTATAGGATAAAGAAAGAAAAAACAATTATAAAAAAGGATAATAGCTCCAGAGGCGAGTATAACACGGTGCGTATGACGCCAAGCATCATCGAGGAGGCGGCATCGAGCTGCACTTTCTGTGGCGCTTGCGTAGAGGTCTGCCCCTTCTTCAAGGTCACCAAGAACCCGAAGTACGGCGCGATGGCTAAGGTGGAGGCGGCCATAGCCCTCTTCGAGGGCAAGGAGCTCAGCAAAGAGGAGGTAAATACTCTCTTACTCTGCACCAGGTGCGATGGCTGCCATAGCTCCTGCCCAATGGAGATACCGATCTCCCAAGTCGTCCAAGCCGCGAGGGCTGAGCTGAGGAGGGTTAATGCAGCCCCTGAGAAGTACAAAACGATAGCCGATGCGATAATAAAGACGGGCTCACCTATGGGCGCGCCCTTAGAGAAGAGGAGGGTTTGCATTCCGGGTGGTTTCAAACCCCCGGATAGGGCAGAGTACCTCTACGTAACGGGCTGCTGGTCCGCGATCAAACTCCCAGAGACTGCGATGGCCACTATGGAACTGCTCATGAAGGCTGGCGTTGATTTCACCATACTCGGCGAGAAGGAGTGGTGCTGTGGGCTATTCCTGATAGATACGGGGATGGTCGAGGAGGCTAAGGAGCTTGCCAAGAAGAATACGCTCCTCTTTGAATCGACGGGGGCAAGAACGGTCGTAACAGAGTGCCCCTCATGCCACGATGTCTTCAAGAACATCTATCCAGCCCTCTTCAGGAGCCCAAAGTATGAAGTGATCCACATTTCGGAGCTGCTGGAGAAGGTTGTGGGAGAAGGGAGGCTTAGGCTATCGCCAGAAACCAAAAGGAAGAAGGTAGTATACAAAGATCCATGCCCGCTCGCCAGGAGGAACGGCATTTTACGACCTCCGAGGAAGGTCTTGAGCGCAGTCTGCGAGCTCCTCGAGTATGATGAGTGTGGTAGAGACGCGCTCTGCTGTGGCGCCCCAGCCGGGGTGAAGCCGCTATACCCAGAGATCTCGAACAAACTGGCCGAGTTGCTAATGGTGGAGGCGAAGGAGAAGGGCGCGGCAGAGGTCGGCGTGGGGTGCGTCTTCTGCATGTACCACATGGGAGGACTGCAGAAGGAAGCGGGTTACCCGCCCATAAAGACCCTTTCGCAGATACTCCTCGAGATGGTAGAATAGGAAAAGAACTCATCCGATGATGGGGGTCCTCCGTGGTAAGAAAGAGCGATAGCAAGTAAGAAAACGTCAGCCCTGCCTGAACTTCTGGCTCAGGGGCACCCGCTTCCCGTCCTTTACGTATGTGATGGAAGTCTCGAGCCTCACAGGCATCCCCAAGTTGCAGAAGAGCTCATATAGATCCTCCCCAGGTATGTCCTCGCGCAGCTTCCCAGTCCTGTAAAGGTTGGCGATGTACTTCACCACCTCCATAGCAGCCTTTGGGTACTGCTCAAGGGCAGCCTCCAGAACCTCCAGCCCCCTGCCGAGCAGGTGCTGCTTGACGAGCGCCAAGGGGTCCGGCTCAGATTTCTTCGGTTCCTCTGCTTTCTTCATTGTCGCAAGCCTACGCTCCATCTCTAGGAGCTTGCGCCTCTTGATCAGCTCTATCTCGTCCTCTCCGCCAGTCGACATTTGTGCACCCTCCAAGATAATTGATACAGGTCAGAAATAAGCTTTTAACCTTCCTTGGCTCGATCCTCTTCCAGCGCCTGAATCTTCCCTTTGACCCTGAAAGGCGGAGAGTAGTCCGGGAGGGCGTTCCCCCGCTCGTAGTGGCAGGAGATTGTCTTCCCCCTCAAGGATTCCCACAGGTCCTCAGGAACGACCTTGAAGAACTCTCTGAGCTCTCTCTTCTGGTACCCATCCCCCTTCCGCTTCTTCGATATGAACTTAAATGCCAGGACTATCCTGCGCTTAGGGTATAGCTTGAACCCGTTTATGAGGAAGATGTCCCTCTCGATCTGATCCCAAAGCACGTAGAGATGATCCTTTGCACCAGCCTTTGCCTCGACTACATCTAACTCGCCGGACTCGTCATGAGTGGCCATAATGTCTGGCAGGTATGCGCTGTTCCCTCCCGTCCTGTACGCCCACCATCCCGCCTCCCTGTACCTCTTAACGAGGTCTCGCTCGAAGCCCTGACCCCTGCTCTTCCTTATCCTGGAGACATGCGCGGGATCTTCCAAGCAATCAGCAGCCCCCTACACCCACGCTCTCAGCTCCGGGCGGAAAGCCTCCAAGTACAACGCTCCGATGATCGTCTTTGCATCCTCTATCTCCCCCCTTCTGACCATCTCCAGCACCTGGGGGATCGGAAGGAAGGCGGTCTCGATCTCCTCGTCGACATCTGGATTCCTTTTGGAGGGGGCCAAGCGCTGTGCCAAGAAGAGGTACATCACCTCCGTGCTGTACCCTGGAGCTATGTAGAAATGCGCGAGTCTCTCCATGAGCTCTGCAGTGTACCCAGTCTCCTCTGCGAGCTCCCTGCGGGCGCACGCCTCTGGGGTCTCCCCTTCCTCCATGGTCCCTGCAGGGATCTCCCAGAGCGTTTTCCTTGCGGTGTGCCTGTACTGCCTCTCCATCAGGATCATGTTGCGGTCGATTGCCACTATCGCCACGGCGCCCGGATGCACCACCTTTTCCCTTATGGACTCCCTGCCGCTCGGCAACCGGACTTGGTCTACGTCGACCTTTATTACCCTGCCCGAGAAGACGCGGGATGAGGAGATCGTCCCTTCCAAGTATGGCACCCTTAGCGCGCTCTGGACTGAACCATGGGCTGGATCAACGTCCATATCCAGTCCGCGAACTCCCTCGGGTTCTTGGTCTGGAGCAGCACTTCGCCTGGACCCGTTATCCTGGTCACGAGCCCCTCGCCGCTGAGGAGGGTCTCCTTGAGTCCTCCAAACTTTTCTACCCTATATGTGCAGGTATTGTTGAAAGCTACTAGGTGAAAGTTGTCAACGACAAGCTGCTCGTTGGGACCGAGGACATGCCTGTCAATCGCCCCGAAGGTGTTGATGAACAGGTCGCCGACTCCGGATGCCCTTATCATGAAGAGGCCTTGACCGAAGAGACCCTTCGTGAAGCCTTCCCACTTGACATCGAGGTCTACTGTTGGAGAGGAGGCGACGTAGGACTCCCTCCGGATTATCCAACCGTTGCTGCCGTCGAGGCGCAGGTGCTCTATGTCACCTATAGGAGCCGAGACGAACGCGACTTCGCCAGGACCTCCCCTGGCAGTGAAGTCGTTGACCCAGAACGATTGCCCGCCGAGCAGTTTCAGACCTAAGGATCCGAGTACTCCAGACCGGGACCTCGTCTTTGCTTCGATGTTCGGGCTCATGTATGTCATCGCGCCCGACTCACCTACGACCGACTCGCCGTCTTTGAGCCTAAGCACTACCATCGAGTATGACGGTTTGTATCGTATCTCGTATTCCATACCCACTACCACCCCATCCATATTCGGGCAGCAGCTTATAAAAACTAGTTGCGGTCATGCTTTCCTCTTCTTCGATGTGACTATTGTGATGACATCACGATCACGGAGCTCATAGTCGTTCGGAAGCCTAAGACCGCTGACCGAATCTATGGCGTACAGGTAGTTTTCGTAGAGCTCCGAGTGTATCTCCTTAGCTAAATCCCTCGGGGTCGAACCCTGCGGCATGAGGAAAGCGTCTGGCAGGACATTGCCCTTCCTGTCCGAATACCTCTTGGCGTCTTCCACAGGGTAGACTACGTTTCTCTTAA
The DNA here is from genome assembly GCA_030055575.1 of Thermoproteota archaeon. Lineage (GTDB taxonomy): Archaea > Thermoproteota > Methanomethylicia > Methanomethylicales > Methanomethylicaceae > Methanosuratincola. The sequence goes on from JASFYL010000005.1 coordinate 17,991, forward strand.
GTAGCTTCAGAACAGCGATCGTGATTGCCTGGTCTACTCCAGTATGGAGCCACTTATCGAAGACCCTTGATTTGACGTATTCGAGCGCCCATTTCTGCTTCGGCGTGAGCGAGGCGCTGTCCTTGACAACGAACTTCTCGTCCCCCGGGATGTACGAGATCGCTCCCGCTCTCTCCGCCTTCCTGAGCAGGAGCTCCACGTCCGCAGATGCTGGCACCACGAAGCTCTTGCCGAAAGTATCAAGTAGTCCTTTAAGGTTCCTCTCCGCTACAGGCATATCCATCTTGTTCGCGACCAAGAGGGTGGGCTTGGAGAGATACCTTATCTCGGTCGCGAATGACCTAAACTCCTCCTCTTCCCAGTCCTCAAAAGGGATTCCATCTAACTTCGTCCTAGAGAGTGCTTCCTTTATATGCGAGGGGGACACCTTGATGCCAGAGAGTATCTCATACAGGGCATCCTGGAGCCGCATGGACTTGTTCTGCAGGAGCCGCTTGATCTTGTCTGCGTTCTCGAGGAGGTTCTTGGTGTACCACTTTATGAGCTCCTCCTCAACATCATAGTAGTCTGCCAAGGGGGATCCCATTCCAGGCTCGCATATCTCGCCCCTCGCATTTATGCTGCCGGAGGCATCGACCACATGGAGGAGCGCGTCGGCCTGGGCCGCTACAGAGAGGAACTTTGTGCCGAGACCGAGTCCCTCAGAGGCACCCTTGATGAGCCCCGGGAGGTCCACGATCTCCACGGGTATGAAACGCCAGCCGTCTATGCAGACCGAGTTCTGGGGATTGTCCTTCACCCCGAGCTCCTTGCAGACGCAAGCGGTCTTCGCGTATCCAATCCCAACATTCGGCTCCTTAGTTGTGAACGGGTAATTCGAGACCTCGGCGTTCATCATGGTCACTGCGTTGAAGAGCGTCGTCTTGCCGGCGTTGGTCTTACCTATAATGCCTATCCTGAGCATAAGCACTCATGTAATAAGCTGGTGGATCCGGTATATTACCTTGCGCACCGAAAGTCCGAAGAGATTGCTTTTATATTTACAGCTCGAGAGCTATTGCCAGAAGCGGGGATCTGTCTTGATCTTGAAGGACATGAACGGTTTCGACTTTGAGAAGTTCGACAAGTCCATCGCGATCCTGGCGGTTGGGAGCGTCGAGAGGCATGGTGACCACCTCCCGCTGGGGACGGATAGCGAGCTCCCCGAGTACATTGCATGCAGGGTTGCAGAGGAGTTGCACATCCTAGTGCTTCCAACAGTCTACTACGGCTCCTGTCACGCGATGCGCAATTTCCCTGGCACCTTTGACATAGACTCGGATGTCTTTTACAGGTATGTGGAATGCATCATGGAGGAAGCCTGGCGGAACGGCATAAAGCTGTTAGTGGTCCTGAATGGTCACGGTGGCAACACGACTCCACTGCAGATGGCCGCGAGGCAGGTGGCTAACCGGACTGGTCTAGCAATCACAGTGATAGACTGGTGGAAGGATCTCGGAAAGAGCAAGCAATACCTCTTCACGTCACCAGGACACGCCGGAGAGGACGAGACGAGTGCCATGCTCGCGATCGCGGAGGACAAGGTGAATATATACCTGGCTGGCAGGCACGAAGTGGCTTACCCGGAGATCAAAGTGTACTCTAGGAAGATCGACGAGAGGCTCTACGAGGTGGCACTCACAGGGGACTCAAAGAAGGCGACTAAGCAAAAGGGCGAGGAGCTCCTTGGAGCGGCGATCGAGGACCTACTCAAGACAATAGACCATCTCCGAAGAACCTTGGAAATATAGCGCTTTCCCAACATTTTTGGGCACCAATCCCAACTAGATCACAGGGGTGTGGGAAAGAATGAAGGTGTTCACCCGGCGCATCTCGCTTGAAACGGGAAGGAGGAGGGAGCTCATAAACATAACGAAGGAAGTCCGCAGAGTCGTGGCTGAGAGCGGGATAAGGGACGGCTTGTGCACGGTGTACACGATGCACTCAACCAGCTCAGTCATAGTGAACGAGGATGAAAGCGGATTAAAGTCAGATGTGATTGCAAAGATCGGGGAAGATTTTCCGCGGGATAGAGGCTGGGCGCACAATCGGATCGATGACAATGCGGACTCACACTTGGCTGGAGCGTACCTTGGACCATCGGTCTCCATACCGGTGGAGGGGGGTCAGCCTGATCTTGGGACGTGGCAGAGTGTATTCTTCCTCGAGCTCGACGGTCCTAGATCTGGAAGGAAAGTCGTTATACAGGTGATGGGAGAATAAGTGCTACTGCGACTTGGGCGAACGGATCGACCTCGCCAGCTGCCTGTATCGCTCGGACTCCTCTTTATTTCCGAGCATCTCCAAGGCTCCTGCAAGGTTCTCGGCAGCCCTAGCGAAGTTCGGTTCTATCCGCAATGCCATCTCGAAGAAAGGGATGGATTCCTCGACCTGTCCCTTCTTCATCAGCGCGATACCCTTTCCTTCCCAAGCGAATGCCAGCTGTGCGTCGTTCTTGATAGCATTGTCGAAGCACTCTAGTGCATCGTCGTACATTCTCAAATTGACAAAGGCTATGCCCTTCCCCGCCCATGCGATGGCATTCTTCGGATCTAGCTCGAGCGCCCTTTCGAAGTATATTATCGCGTCCTCGTTCTTGCCGAGCTCAAGGTGGATCCTGCCCCGCGTTATCATCTCCTCTGCGCTCACCGACACGTCACCACCAACAAGCACATTTGACTTTTTTAATGGGGATATAAATAGGTTACATGTGACCTAAACACGGTCACTCCGGCAGCCTAACGGTGAAACGGGTGCCTTTTCCAAGCTCAGAGGATACTTCGATCTTTCCCCCATGTGCTTCGATGATATTTTTGCATATGGCGAGCCCCAGACCCATTCCCTTCGGCTTCGTCGTGAAGAATGGTTCGAACAGGCGCTTCAAGTTCTCGGGGGGTATTCCGACACCAGTATCCTCGAAGGAGATGGATACGAATCCGTCCTCTCTGCGGACGGTAATGCGCAAGGACCCGCCATCGGGCATTGCCTGGTACGCGTTGGTGAGCAGGTTCACGAAGACGCGTTTAATCAGCTGCGGATCTATATTGATGGGCTTGATATCTTGTTCGATTTCTGTGCTGACAGAGACATTGGCAGGCTTATTGATAAATTTAAGCGCCTCCTCCAGTAGCTTCCGTATATCCGTCTCGGACCGCTCTAGCTTAGAGAGTATTGCATAATCTTGGAGGGTCGTGACGATCTCGCTCATGTAGCCTACCTGCTTCTTCATCCTCTCAAGAAAGTCTAAGAATCCGCAGTCTACCAAAGCCTTCCGCATATCCTCAGGCAGGGTCTTCAGCTCCTCCTCTGCCGCGTATAGTGAGGAGACTATCGAGTGGAGCGGGCTTCTCAGGTCGTGATCGACAATGGCAATTGCCCCTCCCAAGGCTGCCAGCCTTTTGGTCTCCTCGAGTTTTGCTGGGCTCTCCTTGAGCAACCCCTCTAGGCGCGATTTCTCAGACTGAAGGGCTGCGCACGAATTTTTGAGCGCCCTGAGATTTTCCTCCATCCTCAGATACGAATTCACAATGCCGAAAAGGAACAGTCCAAGACCTGCTATCTTCAGTATCCCGTCCAAGAAGGTGTTGACGAGATCCGGCTCCTTTGTGAACTCGTCTAGCAGGTCTATGATGAATCCGATGGTAAGAGTTGCCCATCCGATCCTCAGAGGGGTATTCCGGAAGTGTATAAGGAACAGGTTGGCTGCAGAGATCAGAGTCAGTATCGATGACTCTACGAATATGTCGCTGAGGTTGAACGGGGGCTTTAATGGAAATGTATAGAACCAAGAGATGACGATCAGCACTGATACAAGGACTAGTGTGAGGTAGAACAGACGCTCGCGCACCCTCGCCCCTTCCCACTTTTAAAGAGAGATGCATTCGAACTAATAAATTTTCTAATATTAACAAATAATGAATATCGGTGTCGCTACAGAAGTTTGGACGCGATCTTCATCGCAAGCACGGGATGCCTTGAAAACTTTGCGACGACCCTCATTACGTCCAGCCCATTTGCGAGATCGACGATGTCTTCACCGCTTAGGACTGAGCCGAGCAGATTCAGATCCTCGTCGCTAAGGTTCTCTATCGCCCTCAATACTTTGAGGCTCCGGCTTATCCTGGTTCCCCAGTACTCGCTGTATGCACCGCTGTACTTCCGTATCTCTTCCGGTCTACCTGATTCAAGCGCGTCCGCTATGCACCTCCCCGCAATGCTCCCTGCGCCCATGCTAGTCCTGATCCCCCCTCCAGTGATCGGGATCACTTGTCCCGCAGCATCGCCGCATAGGAGGACATTTCCCTTCGATGTCTCCTTTATCTGTCCGCCTACGGGGACGGCTCCTCCTCCCTCCTTGATCGCCTTAGCTCCCTTGAAGATCTCTGGGTGAGCCTCGATGAATCTGTCCAGGTAAGGTTTTGCCGGAGCGCCCCTCACCCCTATCCCGACGTTCGCGACGTACTCGTTCTTGGCGAAGATCCATGCGTAGCCTAAGGGCGCAACTTCCTTCCCCATGTAAATCCTAATGAAATCCTTCTCGGGAACCTTGCAGTTGACCATCACGTACTGGATTGTCGGAATTATCTCGAAGTCCGCGGCATCGAACCCGCAACTCCGGCCTACGATAGACCCAACACCGTCGGCTCCGACGAGGTACTTGAAGGAGACTTCTCTCGTCTCCCCCTTGTGCGAATAGACCAGACTCTCGGCGGTCGTGCCCTTCATCTTGACTGCCTTTACTTCGGACCGCATCATGAGCTCAGAGCCAGATGAGACTGCCTCACTCGCCAGGGCATACAGAAACTGCGGCTTGTTCAGGATGTAGCCGCGGTAGCTACTGCCTGAGATCTTGACGCCCTTTGACTCGTCTGGAGGGTAAACGTATGCACCGTTGATGCTGTTTGAGATAAGCGACTGGGTTACCGGGATCTCGGCGGTCTCGAAGGCTGAAGCTGAGACTGCCTCGGCACAGGCTTTCACTCCTAGATCCTTCTCCTTCTCAAGGACTAGTACCGAAAATCCTCTAGATGCGACTTTCCTTGCGGCCATCAGACCTGCAGGACCAGCCCCAACAACCACAACATCGTAATTCATGTCCATCAGCTCCTCTAGTGGAATCGAACTCCCTAATAAGACTCCCCCTTTAGAAGGCGTCCAAGGCTCACTTCTCCAAGACGGCTCTGTTCCTCAATGTTCCAATCCTTTCGACTGTCGCCTCGACGACATCCCCATCCTGGAGTTGCCCGATCTTATCGGGCGTGCCCATAGCAATAAGGGCACCGGGTTCGAGCGTGGTGAATGAGGATATGTACTCGACCACAGTCGGCACATCGAATATCATCTCGCTGGTGCGTGAGCTCTGCCTCAGCTCGCCGTTGACGCTGAGCGAGAGCGAGAGGTCCATAGGATCCCCGACCTCCTCTCCAGTCACAATGAACGGTCCGATGGGGGCGAATGTGTCGAATCCTTTCGACCTCAGCCAGGGACGGGAGAGCGCAAAGTCCCTCTGCTGGATGTCCCTTGCGGTGATGTCATTAAGTACAGTATATCCAAAGATCCTCGAGTAGGCATCCGAGCGGGAAACGTAGCGCCCGCCCTTGCCGACCACCACGCAGAGCTCAACCTCGTAGTCCACCCTCGAGGAGACCTTCGGGAGGACGATCTCATCATCTGGCCCGATTACAGAACGCGATGGCTTCATGAATACCACTGGGACCTCAGGGATCGGTCTCTTCAGTTCGGGTGCGTGGGATCTGAAGTTGAAACCTAGACAGAACACAGCAGGCGGTCTTGTGATGGGAGCGCGGAGCCTGACTTCGCCAAGCCTGAAAGCTTCTCCCCTACTTCCCATCACCACAAGTTTGCCTTCAGAGAGGGAAAGAACCTCGCTCACGAGCTCAGAAAACAGAGACTCCTCGGAAAGTTCTTTCAACGGCAGCTCCGAAGGAGCGCGCTTCCTGAAGATCTCCTTGGTGGAGGAGAGGGAGTCCAATCTGACCACAAAATCTCCCGCCACCACCCCGGAGAAGATGCTTGAGCCATACTCAAACGTGGCAAATCTCAAACGTGGCACCCCTTATTTTTGGGTTTTAAGTCTATCATCTCTGGCACTTAAAAAGATTGGGTAAATGGCATTGCGGGAGCGTGTATGGAAATAGGGAGTAGGAAAAAAAGAAAGCATTCGGTAACCATTGCGGGAACGGAAAACAGAAAGAAAGCAGTTGGGCATAAGCGGCGCTGCAGAGTCGGTGCGATGACTAAACAAATGCAATAAACATGGCTTCAGGATTCGAGTTCGCCATTAAAGACGGGAGACATACGGCAGACCGTTCTCATGCAGACAGGATCATCCCGTCCCGTAGAATTTCTTGTACTCATCATAATGCTTGCCCAAAAACTCCTCGAATGCGTTTCTGCTCAGCCTATCTGCCTCGGAGTTCTCTTCCCTAGGGATCCAATGCAACTCCACATTCCTGAAGCACCCCAGCAGCGCCAGCGCCTTCTTGTGGAGGGGGATCAGCCGTCTAGCCCTTACGGCATACTCCCCTTTTAGCTGGCTTATCACCAGCTGACTGTCCCCCTTGACCTCGATCGCCCCATCGTAGCCTTCTGAAAGCAGGCGTTCGAGCCCCCTTATCAGGGCATGGTACTCTGCGACATTGTTGGATACGTCGTCGCCAAACATACCCGCTCCAACGAACCCGTACCCCTCGTGCAACTTCTGGTCGTCCGAGTATACCACATACCCGAATGTGGCCACTCCTCCTGGATTCTTTGGCATGCAGAGCCCGTCGAAGAAAAGTGTTACCGGCATCATCCTTCCTCCCTCCCTTCAAGGATGAGATCCTGTCTTTTAACTTCAACGGACAGGCAAGCGATCAGGTTGGCTAGAGCTGTGCCGGAGCACAGTCTCCCTTACGCATATTATTACTATGGATAATAGATAGATAGATTAAAATACAAAATAATTAGTATTTACCAGCCTGGTGTCCGGCATGGCAGGAAGGAAAGGATTCAGTACCACCGCAATTCATCATGGCGATCCTGAGGGCAACGACATCATCGCTCCTATCTATCAGACTGCCATCTTCAAGCACCCTGGCGGTAAGCAGATCCGCGGCAGGGACCTGAAGTACAGCAGGGAGGACAATCCCACAGTCAATCTACTGGAGAAGAAGATGGCTGCGCTCGAGGGTGGAGAGGACTGCCTGGCATTCTCATCAGGCATGGCGGCGATATCCACCTTGCTGCTCTGCCAGACCAGAAGTGGCGACACGATAGTCACCTCCAAGGAGATTTACGGGGCGACGCTCATACTGATGAGATCTTTGGATAAGTTCGGGATAAAGGTGAAGTGTGTCCTCAACGACAGGATCAAGGAAGAGATTGACGAAAAGACCAAGCTCGTCTTCGTCGAATCGATCACCAACCCGACGCTCAACGTTCCGGATCTAAAGGGCATCGCAGAGGTGTGCCGCAATAAGGGCGCGACACTAGTCGTCGACAACACCTTTGCAACGCCGATCAACTTGAGACCGATAGAAGTGGGAGCGGACTATGTGATCCATAGTGCAACGAAGTACCTCTGCGGTCACAACGACGCGATAGCAGGGATACTCGTGGGCCCTAAGGATGGAATAGGGGCTCTCTGGGAGTGGAGAAGGAACCTTGGTGGGAATCTGGACCCCTTCGCAGCCTTCCTGGTCATCCGGGGACTGAAGACCCTCAAGCTCAGGCTGTCTGAGCAGAACTGCAAGGCTCAAGAGATAGCGGAGTTCCTCGAGGGTCATGCCAAAGTGAAGAGGGTTCACTATCCAGGGCTGGCTTCAAGTCCGAGCCATAAGAGGGCAAAGGAGCTCATGAGCGGCTTCGGCGGCGTGGTCTCCTTCGAGCTCAAGGACATGGCTAGCGCCCTGAGGTTCCTCGGCGGACTGGAGATAATCAAAACTGCGCCGAGCCTCGGCGGGGCAGAGACGCTCATCACGCATCCGGCATCTTCATCGCACAAGAACATCAGCCCAGAGGAAAGGGCTGAACTGGGGATCACCGACGGACTGCTGAGGCTTTCTGTTGGGCTCGAGGACAAAGAGGACCTCTTTGAGGACTTGGAGAAAGGATTGGCAAAATCCTAATTAGCCTACCCCGTTCCCCTCTTGCGGTATTATTGCACTGTTACCTTGCTCGTCCTCAATTACCAATGTGAAGGGGAGCGATCCCTCGATCGCGGACCTGATCCTTCTCACGGTCTGCTCTGCCTTTTCTTTCTTTGGCCCCTCCTCTAACCCTGCAAGCTGCTCAGCAACTTCCAGGAAGCGCTCAAGGACTCCCTCCACGTTAGTGACGAAGCCCAACGATCTAGGCCCAGGGGTCAGCTCAAGCCCTAGTTCAGGGACAAGGATCCTGCCGCTTGGCGACCTGATGACCCTTGCATTCAGCGCCTTCCGGTCAGAGACCCTGAACTCTACTTTCCTTATCCCCTTGCTCTCCAGCGGGATCTCGTGGTGTGCCTTCATCCCACAGCCTGGGCAGAACATCGCTATGAGCACAGCATTTCCTAGCCCAGGGATGTCGTCATAAAGCTCCTGCACCTCCATGCTATCGCCTCCGCATCCCGGGCACACTGCACGGTAAGAGAGGTGCCTTCTTCCTCCTTGCATAGACAAAGACCGGCAAGCTCAAGTCGCCTGGGAAATATATATTTGTTGGCATGAGAAGGCTTGGCGAGGGCGCTTGGATTGCGAGGTGTAGTGTTTGTGGAGGATGAGTGCAACGCAAAGTGTAGTGCATTCAACCTTAAGCCCATAGGCTTTGTCAGGACAAGACACCGAGATGATGAGATCAGCGAAAGCTTTGAGGGAGTAGACGGCACTATCGAGATCCTAGATGACTTCTCAGCTGGGCTAGAGGGACTCGAGGGGTTCTCCCACATACTCGTTGTCGCATACCTGCACAAAATCCCTTTAGACGCAAGGAAGGCCATGATGGTAAAGCCAAAATGGCTTGTCAAGTACGCTGAGGATCCCCGAAGCATACCTGAAGTAGGGGTTTTCGCAACCAGGTCACCCCATAGACCGAACCCGATTGCACTGAGTGTAGTCAGGCTGATTGAAAGGGAAGGAAAGAACCTCAAGGTTGATGATCTGGACCTTTACGACGGGACTCCAGTGCTGGACCTGAAGCCCTACATACCCTTGAATTGCTGCGTGCGGTTCCCCGCCTGGTTCTTGGAGATGCAGAAGAAGGTTAGGGATACGAAGGGCAAGGAGCTCACTTTCTGATCGGCTATCCCATTGGTGGTCGCCGCTAAGGAAGGACGGTACACCTTCGCAGGATGAAGCGATAATATTAAATCGCTTGCTGAGAGATATGGATTGATCGAAATGGAGTTTGGATGGATAATCAACCTATTGGGGCTAGCCTTCAACGGTCTGAAGTGGGTAATCGAGTCTATACTGAGCATGACCCTTCTCAAGGCAAACCCGGACCTCGTAGAAGGGTTCTCTAACACCATAGCACTTCTCGTCTCCCTCACAGCGATCTATATAATGCTCGTTGTGGTGAGCATGGGGAAGAAGATACTTGGGATCATCATCCTCTTAGGCTGGGTGCTTCTGCTGGTGAGCATGGTAATCTCTGCCTTGTGAGTAATTAAGAAGTAAGGAATGGGCGCAGGGGGAGATCGGTTCTCCTCCTCCACGGAGAGGCGGCTTTTTTCCTTCGGGTTTGGTTATTCCAATAGTTCGGACTCTAGGCTAGCCCTCCGAACAGCAGCCTTATCATGCCAAGTTCCCGGAATGCGAAGATGCCTAAGAGGGCTAGCGCAACGGATACGGCGCCAGGAAGTAGACCGTCAGCGACAGACCCGCCCCTACTCAGCTTACCGCCGACCAGACCAAGCAGGAATGCGTCGTAGATTACAGAGAGGTAAGCGATCGATTCGGTCAGTTCAAACTGGGTCAATGTCATGAATGAGAGACCGAATGGGAGGGCAATGGCCGATGTGCCCAAGGCGCCCACGAAGAGCCTCCCGACAACGTCGACTGCGATAACGGTCGTGAACGTGAGTACGACTGTGTTAACGTAGCTCACGGCAGCGAAGAACCTTGTCTGGGAGGAGAGAGCCCTCATGGACTGCCCGAGGTTGGATACCAACTCTGAAAGGTGATCTAGGCTCTTAGGCTCGGCTCCAAGGCGCTCGGCCTCGTCGATCAGCTCGAACGCCGCTCGCACCACCCAAGGGAACCGAACCGACCCTGCGACGACTGAGATGGGGGCACCTACCTTCAGGAAAGCGGAGATCCTGTGAAGGAATCTGTCAAAGTGGCGGTTGAAAGAATGGCTCTCGGAGAATCTTACCAAAGACATGCCCGGCGAGACCCCTTTCTTCGCCTCCTCGGCCACCAGGCGCGTGAATGAAGGCAGCGCAGAGAGGATCTGATTGGATTCTTTCCTTGCAGGGGCGTAGTGGATTGCAGCAGAGACCAAGAAGAGGAGAAGCACAAAGCCGAATGTGTAGTGCAGGGGAACGAGGATGCCGAGCCTCCAGTTCAGGAAGGCAACAAGGGCAGCGGTAGGAAAAGACAGCATGGATAGTGAAAATGCTCTTAGGGAAACCGGCGAGGTCAGCTCTCTCGGGATCGAGGAGTCGACCATGTAGCTCAGAAGCACAGCACTGAGTGTCGGAAACCCTATGCATGCCAGCACGAGGGTAGAGAGCGATATTATAGAGCTGAATACGGCGCCGATCGTCAGGATCCCCATAGGAAGCATTATGAAAGCAACCATCTCAGCCGATGCTATCACTGAGAACTTGTCCGTGAGTAGCCTCAGGCTGCCCTGGATCTGGGAGAAGACTTTCATCAATTCGTCCCTGAGTATGGAAGGGACCGTGTCCCCCTGCCTCTGGGCAGCCACGACCGAGAGGTAAAGATCCTTTACCCGTTCGGAGGGATGGTGCCTCGCCTCGAAGACCATGGCATCGTAAGGGTGGATCGCATAGAGCCTCCTTACCTTCTCCACCCGATCTGCCTCCTGTCTGAAGCCCGGAAGCGATTCCGAGTGCCTTATCAGATCCATGGTTGCCTGGAGGGAGACCCCTGAGGATGCGGCTATTGCGAGATAGGTTGTGAAGAAGGGCAGCTCCCTCTCGCATAAGACCCTCCTCTTCGAGATCAGGAGGAGCGGTTTAAAGAAGAGGGAGGCCGGGATCAACCAAGAGGCTGCTGCAAGTGCCCCTACCGCAAGTAAAAGAGAATACGGGGCAGAGTATGCGCCCGTGGCAGCCAATAGGAGGAGCCCCAATGCGAAGACCGATGAGGAGGTTGATGCAAAGATCGCCTTGCGAATCCGCTTCGAGTACTCGATAGGCGAGGCGTTAAGGCCGCTCTGGTAAAGCCTGAGCGCCAAGTTTCCGCTTAGGCTGTATGTCAGGAAAGAAAAGAGAGAAGGCCTAACGCCAAGCCTCACGCCCACTCCCCCTCCAAAACCCCTCTGTTTCGTCCGGCTCGCCCCTGGTCTGCAAAGTCCCCTCCCTCAGAGATCGATCGGCTGAAAAGCATTCCATCACCAGATGAATCACCGATGCAAACCAGGTCCTCAGGATCGAAGCTATCTGGGGAGGATTGGAATGCCCAGACGGCCTTTGCTACGAGCCCAGACTCCCTGAATTCTGCCCTCACCTTGGAGATCTCCAAGAGGCGGGTTAGGAATTTGACTCGCTTCCTGTAATTCTGGAGGAAGGCTTCCTCAGAAACCCCTGTTTCTTCGATAACCCTCCTCGCCGAGTTAGAGGAGATGAGTGCCCTCTCATCGCAGACGAATCTATCTTCCTCTCCCTGGTACGTGAAAAGCGGGGTGAGCCGCAGGTCAGGATCCAAGTCGTAGTAGTTGAGGACCCTCCTCCTTATTCTCGTCCGCCCCTCAACGCGCGAAGGATATTTTCCGACGAGAAGGATCCCAGCCAGTGACCTGAGGGCGCCCCTGTCGACTGAGATCGGGTGTGAGAGGAGGCGCTCGAGTGCGGAGGATGGGCTCTCCGCATGCAAGGAAGTAATCCCCCCGTGTCCAGTCATGATTGCCTGTGCCCAGATCCTGCCTTCCTCCCCCCTTACCTCGCCCACAATAATATAGTCTGCAGACATCCGCAGGGCTTCCTTGACCAGCGCGAACATGCCTATCTCCCCCCGCTCGTCTAGGGTGACTGACTCCCGAACCACAAGCGAGAACCTGTTTGGGTGGGCAAGTCGAAGTTCAGGAGTGTCCTCGATGGTGACTATTATTGCCCTCTCAGGTATGAGGTTACATAGCGCATTTATCATCGAAGTCTTGCCGGTTCCCATCGCCCCGCAGACCAAGAATGCCTTCCTGTGCTCCTCGAGTACCATCAGCCACGCAGCCATCTGGGGGGAGATAGTGTTGTTCAGCATCATCGAGGTGATGGACCATGGCTTCTCGGGGAACTTTCTTATGATGAAGCTCGAGCCTTCCACTGTGACCTCTCGCTTGTACGAAGCAGAAAGCCGTGAGCCGTCCGGTAGGCGGATGCTGAGGATCGGTCTGAATAGGGAGACCGACTTCCCTGAGAGATGAACCAGCTTTTCCACGTAACGGTCCACCTCACCTGGAGCGAAGACGACATTGCTCGGCATGTTTCCGTAGTCGGAGTGCGTGCAGGAGACTGGGTTGTTTGAGGATGCCAAGACCACGTCCTCTACCTTATGGTCAGAGACCATTGGGTCGAGGGGACCGTACCCGATTATCTCCCTCTTGAGGAAATACTTGTGCCTCGGATCATCTAGCCCTGCTTTCTTAAGGTAGTCGTCAAACTGCCGCTCATCCCCTACAGCGGAAGTCGGCATTATGAAGAGGAGTTTCGAGGCAACCTCAGCTAGCATCGAGTGTTCCTCAGGAGTGAGTGGAGGGTCATGGATCAGGTATTCGAGATCCTTCGTCACGTAGACCGTGGCTAGACCGACCCGGTAGCTATCGATTATCTCGTAGTTCGAGAGGCGGACATGCGATGTCTTTATTTGGAACGGCGGGAGGGAGAACTTGTTCTTTGAAAGGCGGCGCCTCATCTCCAAATCCTCGAAGACCTCCCCTTCCAAACTTTCGAATGATTTGGAGACAACCCCAGCAGCGGATTTCCTTCCTCTCAACTTGAGCAAACACACACTCTCCAAAAAAAGAGAGGCCTACTGGACGTAGGCGCTGAAGATGAGTGTCCCCTGGTCTGTATTCAACGCTCCTCTCAGTATGGTGCCTGTGTTGAATGTGATGTTGAAGTCGAACTGGAGCACGCGACTCTCCCCAGCCCTAATCGTATAATTTGCGTTTCCGGTATAATTGCCAAGGAGGCAGGAAGAGACGGCAGCATCGGCGTTGCCTATGTTCCTGACCGTCATGTAGAGCGTATCGTTCTGTACGACAGGAGATCCGACAATCATGAGGGCTCCCTGGTTCGAGGCGGAGGCTCCAGTCGATAGCATCCAGCTTACAACTATCCCCGTTACAGCAAGCGCTGCCACAGTTACTAGAATAGTAATTATCGGCGTCGAGATCTCCCCTCTCTTGTTCCTGGTTCTCTTTGTTGACATTTTTCCTCGCAAGATACGAGCGTTATAAAAATGCTGCACTCTAAGCATTCCTGCACGGGTGTTCTAATCTCTAGTCCAAATGTTCAGATCAATAGCATAAAATAAAGACCGACCCACAATTATTATGGGATTTGAATTATGAATGGTACTTACAAGTTTCTGTTGGTGTCGATAACCGCAGTCGTCCTGATACTCTCGGCGGTAGCATATGTAGGAAGCCAGCCGCCAGGCTCAGATCTGAAACGGTTCTCCAGCATGGCGGAACTGCAGGAGTTTCTTAGGGAGAAAGGAGGCTCAGGATGGCCGGTTTTCTACATGACGAGGGATTCCTCAATCTTCGCTTTCCAATTCAGTGCGGAGGCGGGGGCGGCTGGGTATCCCACAAAGGACTACTCAACGACGAACGTACAGGTAGCTGGCGTTGACGAGGCGGACATCGCGAAGAGCGACGGGGAATTCCTCTATATTGCCTCAGGAAGCGCTGTTTACATTGTCAGGGCGTACCCGCCCGAAACCGCCGGAGTTGTGGCGAAGATCAAGCTCAATGACTCGTATTCGCTTGACCTTTACGTGAACGGGGACAGGCTGGTGGTAATTGGGAGCGGGTACTCAAACGTCGTGAGGGAGTACGATAGCAGGATGTACATAAGGTCTGTAGCAGAATCATTCATTAAGGTCTACGACATCTCCGACAGGACTTCCCCAGAGCTCGTCAAGGAACTCACCCTGAACGGAACCGTGATAGGCTCAAGGATGATAGGAGACTACGTGTATATTGTCGCCCAGAAGTACCCATACGAGCCCTACTACACTGGCGGCGAAAAGAGTGAGGTAGAACTCCCATCCTATGCTTTCGGTGAAATTACAGTTCAGATCAGACCTGAGGAGGTCTACTACATCAACTCCCAGGAATCCTATTACACATTCATCACAGTAATAGCCATCAATGTGGTTGACGACGGAGCGCAGCCATCCCACGAGGTCTTCTTGGCAGGGGTGTCCTCGACGATGTATGTGTCAAGCGAGAACATGTACTTGGTTGCGCAGCGGTCCTACCTATACCGACCAATGCTTGTTGCACCATTGTTCTCCGCGACTGAGGATGACTGGAAGGAGGAGACTCTCGTTTACAGGCTAAGCCTGAGCAACGGTACAGTCGCGCTCGAGGCACACGGAACCGTCCCCGGTCGCGTGCTAAACCAGTACAGCATGGACGAGCACAATGGTTACTTCAGGGTAGCCACAACCGAGTGGACCACCAACGGTTCCAAGAACGGCGTCTATGTGATGGATCTTGACCTCAAGATAGCAGGGTCCCTCACCGACATAGCACCAGGCGAAACAATATACTCCGCGAGGTTCATGGGAGAAAGGTGCTATCTTGTCACATTCAGGCAGGTTGACCCGTTCTTCGTGATCGACCTGAGCGACCCGAAAATCCCGTCTATGCTCGGATACCTCAAGATACCAGGGTACTCGAGCTACCTGCATCCCTTCGACGATGGACACATAATTGGGGTCGGTAAGGAAGGCTCAAACCTGAAGCTTTCGCTGTTCGATGTGACTGACGTTGCCCATCCTGCTGAAGTCGCCAAGTTCAACCTGAACTACAGCTACTCGGACTCCGAAGTGCTCTACGATCCGAAGGCATTCCTCTTCGACGCTACGAGGCAGCTCCTTTCCCTGCCGGTGGGATGGGGAGAATCGAAAGGGCTCTGGAGCTACTATTCCCACGGGGCGTATGTATTCAACCTTAGCGTTGAGCAGGGGTTCGTACTTAAGGGCGTAATAATTCAAGAGTCTGACCAGACAGAGAACCTCTGGAGCCTGACTGTGAGGCGGATACTCTACATCGAAGACGCACTTTACACAGTCTCCAACGAGAAGGTGTGCATTAGCGACGCCGATTCCCTCGATCTCCTCGCATCAGTCGAGTTGCGATAAACCACAAAACAGCGCATTTGCAATCTTTTTTTCTGCAACCCCCAAGAGGCGGTCGGACGATCGTTCGGATCGACAGGAACTTGCATCACCCTCCTTTTGTCGTCAGCAGAGCGAGCGGCAGTGTAGCCGAGCTTTTGGAAAATGCCATTTCTTAGAATAAAAAGAAACCGGAGCTACCTTAGGTCTCATCAGGGAATCTCTTCAAGTTTTACAGAGTGGCCTAGCGCCCTGTGGGTGACCCGAACGTTCCTGAGATCGATCAGGCGGGCTAGCGCCTTCAGCTCCCCGACGGAAGGGTTCCTCATCTTCGAATACTCCTCGCAGCCTGCGTTTTCCGGGACGAACTCTACCAAGGTGAACCTTGCCTCACCTTTGTCAGCTTTGTTGTCGTATCCGAGCTCCTTCAGCTTCGCCGCTACCGACCTTGCTATCCTCGGGGCATCGTTCACACCAGGGATGATGACCATCCTAAGGTCGACGTAAGCTTCAGAGGAGAGAGCTAGCCTTATTGACTCGACTACTTTTCTCGATCGAGGCTCAGGAACCCCAGTGACCTTTTCATACTCTGAATCGTCGAGCGAGGTCTTGATGTCTATTGAAACTAGGTCGAGGAGGGGCAACATCTCCGATAGGCGTTCAGGCATCGTGCCGTTCGTGTCCACGCCGAACCTTAATCCGAGGGATTTTGCTCTCGCTGCGATCCTTTTCAGGGGATCAAGTTGGAGAAGTGGCTCACCCCCAGTCACCTTGCAAGCGCAAACAGTCTTGGAGCCCCCCAAGAACTCGAGGATCCGCCGCAAGTCTGTGCGGTGGGACTCTTCCTGAGTCCTGAGCTTCCAGTTCTGGCAGTAGCCGCATCTGTAATTGCAGCCTGAGAAGAATACGACGATGGCAGGCTCTCCAGGGTAGTCACAAAGGGAGAGGGGCAGCACCTCCGGAGCGTATACCCAATCGCCGTCCCCGCCTGCCCTTGATCTCCCAGAACCGCCGCTCATGATATCCTTACCCTGTACCTGTCTATGAGTTCCTGCTTCTTCGCCGCGTTCCAAGAGCTCACGTCCTGGTAGTACCCGGTGATCCTCGAGTAGTTCTTCACCGAGGCGCTGCCGCACACCGGGCACTTGGAGCTTAGTCCGCCCCCAACATACCCGCAGTCCCTGCATAATGAGATGTCCTTGGTATGCGACCAGTACCCAACCCAGGACTGGGTAGCGATTCTCCGGTTTAGCTTCAGGAGTGCCTCGGGATCAGGGTTCGCCTCCCCGATCCAGACGTGGAATATGTCCCCTCCCTTGAGGATGGGGAAGAAGCGCTGCTCGATGCTGAGGCGCTGGTCGAGCGTCACCGGCGCAGAGACATTGACGTGGGCTCCGTTCGAGTAGTAGACCGGGACATCCTTGGTGTCGTTTAATCTTGATAGTGCGCTCTCTAGGTTGCCCTTGACGAGCTCCCTGGCGAACTTGGGGTAGTGGATGAGGTCTGCAACCGCAAAGCGCTGGGCTGCGGACTCGGCCGGAGTCCTGGCGATCGAGAACTTCTCCCCAGTCTCCTCAGCGTATGACTTCCTGATCTTGTCCATCTCAATGAGGACTTTGAGTGCCAGCTTCTGGGCAGATTGGTCTTCGTGGATCTCGTACCCGGTCATGTGCTGCACTAGCTCGTTCATGCCCACGAACCCTATTGTCAAGGACAGGTTGTTGATGTCGACGGCTGGGGGCGCCCCGCGCGGGCGCTGCGAAGCGAACGGTATCAGCCCCCGCTCGAACTGCCTCTTTATCGTCGCGCTCTTTAAAAGGAGGGCCTCCTTCGCAATGTCCATTGTCGACTTGAGGATCTCCAGCAACCGCGCTTCGTCTCCTCCGGACTTGTATGCCACCCTTGGGAGGTTCACGGTGACCACCTGCATCCCTCCCATCGAGAAGTGGGCTCCTCCCTCGAACATTATCTTCTTCTGGAAGCTCTCGGACTTGCCGTCCTCTGAAAAGGAATAGGCGCAGCACTGGAAGCATGAGACACCGTCCTCGCCACCGCGGTAGGTCGGGATCATGTTGTCGTAGTAGGTCGACCCGAACTTTGCCGAGAGCTGGGCTGCCCTGAGCATCACGTCCTCGTATTCCTTGTCCTCCCAGTACCTTCTCCGCTGGACAACCTCAGGCTTCGGGAAATTGAACATCTTGCCCATAGCGTCCCCTTTTAGGTACTCATCCAGCAGCGCTAGCGCGAATGCATGGACGGTCTCCTCCAAATCGCCATACCTGAGGTCGGACCACACCTTTCCGTGCGAGACTACCGGGGCGTCCTGCCAGACCTTGGGCACCCCGGACTCTATCTGTATCGAGGAGAAGACGGGCTGCCCTCCCCGGGCTACGTATAGCTGGGTCATCTCGTAGAGGAACATCTGCGCAGTCTGGTGAAGCTTCTTCGAGTCGAGCCCAACGAGGTAGGGAGCCATGAAGACCGTGAAGTTGAAGAAGCCTTGCCCCCCTGCGAAGTTTGTCTGGGCTGCCCCCAAGACCTTCGCGGCGTGAAGTATCGCAACCTCAGCGTGCTTGGCGGGTCCCGCTACCGAGGTATGAGTCCCGGTGCCGTCGGGCATGAGACCGTAAAAGAAGAAGTACCTGAGGTCGTGGTCTTGGCAGAATGGGCGCGTCCCCCAGTACTCCAAGTCATGCAGGTGAATGTCGCCCTTCAGGTGCGCGTCGGCTATGTGTGACGGGATCATGAGGAGGTAGGACTCCTTGCTGAGGAAGTCCGCCTTCTTCTTGTGGAAGGTCTCTGGGTTTGGTTGGAGGTTCGCGTTCTCCCTCGACTCGTACCCGTCTGAGTTGTCGATCCTGTAGACCTCGTAGAGGGGCATCCCGACCCTCGTGTAGACATTCCTCTGCTTAGCAAAGCCGTGCTCCAAGAGCTTGACGTTCACGATCTCCCGTATCAGGGGGCCGCTCAGCATCTTCAGGCGCATGTTCAGTATCTCCTCCTGGACCTCGTCAGCTATTAGCCTTGCCTCCTCCTCACTGAGCGGCTTCTCCCCATACAGCTCCTTTACGAGCTGAGTCTCCTTCACCAGGCTCTTCACAATCAAGTCCTTGTTGAAGGGGACAATCACCCCGTCGCTCCGCCTCACAGGCGGAGGGCACTTTCCGTTCATCATGACCTCTGTCATAAAAGCGACCCCTATGCGAGTTTTCCAGCAAATATTTAAGGCGTTTCATCCTATCCAGCGGTGGATTTATAAGTTTTTTTAGAGTGATCTGTTTAAAGAAATCGATAAAAAGACCAGAGGCTATGTTGAATTTTTCATTATGGTAAATAAACAGTCCAGTCAATAACCAGTAGATCAGCGATCCGCGGCGGATCTTAGGATCGATCTGAACAGGGGTCCCGCCTCTGTGGAAAGCTCCGAGATGGTCAAAGGATGACCCACGCGGTCTGCCAAGGCACCTGCGCCTATCAGCGCCAGACCTAGGAGGTCGCTGAAGGGCTCAGGGCTGGGCGTGAGTAGGAGGGCTGTGCCAAGCCTCTTTAGCCCCCCTTTGCTCTGCTTTCTACTGGGCTCCCCTATGATCGTGCGGATCGAGTTAAGCTCCCTCGCGAGGTCGCTCACAGAGCAGCTTGCGTCCCTGGCGCAGTCTGCTAAGAGCCTGTTGGCTTCGCGCATTATTGCACCCTAACCACACTCTCCCGTGTATAGGCTTTTTAAGGCTTGCCTCTGCTTTTTCCGACAAAAAAATCGTTTTGTTTTGGTGGGAGAAGAGTGGGAAAAGTTTAAATAACATACTCCCGTCCCGGCTTCAGGGGAGCCTGATGCAAAAGAGGGATTTAGTTCACTAGGTTCCAGACGCCCAGAGGATTCAGGGATCTGGGCCCTGAAGAGGTGAAGAAGTACCTCTTCGTAGAGGAGAGGTTCAGAGAAGTGCTCAAGAGGTGGGGGTACAGGGAAGTTAGAACCTCCACGATGGACTACTTCGACATAATCAGGGGCGGCGCAGGGGAAGGGTTTACGGACTCGATCTTCAAGGTCCAAGACTCGGACGGCAGACTACTTTCGCTAAGGGGGGAGGTCACCACTCAGATCGCCAGGATGCTAGCATCAAAGGCAAAAGACGAGGGTAGGCTCTGCTATATTGCAAACTGCATAAGGTACATTGAGGCTAAGAACCTTTCGCTTAGGGAGTATTGGCAGGCGGGCGCAGAGCTGATAGGCGGGGAGAGGGTAGCCTCGGACGCGGAGGCGGTTGCCCTAGCCCTCGAGATGCTTGATTCGGCGGGCATCCCGGCGAGTGTCGACCTGGGCAGCATGAGCGCGATCAGGGAACTGATGGATCACTTCAGGATAAAGGACTACAGGAGGGTGGTGAAGGCGATAAGTATGAAGTCTGTCGATGAGCTGAAGAAACTGACCTGCGACAGGCATGCAATCAGGGCATTCAGCCTTCTGATGTCCAAGAGGGGGAAGGCTGAAGTCGTCAAAATGGTCTCAGAGGAGGCGGGATGCCTTGAAGGTGAGTGGAGATACTTCAGGGACCTCTATTGCGCACTCGATGCCTACGGATACGCCTCAAGGGCGAATGTGGACCTCAGCACGATGAGGGAGTTAGAGTACTACAACGGGGTGGTCTTCGAACTCTTCCTCGGTGGCATTGGGCTACCGATCGGTGGCGGCGGGAGGTACGACATCATGATGGAGCAGTTCGGGCTGGACTCTCCAGCCACCGGGTTCGCGCTCAGTGTGGATCTATGCGTCAGAGCTCTCAGTAAGTCCGATAACAACGGGGTAGGGGACGACAGGGTGCTTAGGGTCTTCTACGAGGAGGGGTACATGGAGAAGGCGGTAGGGCTCGTAAGGCGACTAAGGTCGACAGGGAGGGCATGCACGCTGGACAAGTACAAGGGGGAGCAGGCGGGCCTGCGCGTGGGGGAGCGGGTCGTGTGGATCGAGACCGGTGACGAATATGAGCTCTGAAGCGGCAGAGGGCAACAGGCTGATAATTGCAGTGCCAAACAAGGGGCGCATGCGGGACCCTACAGTCAAGGTCCTGGATGGCGCCGGAATCAGGCCCCTGGAGGGCGAGAGGGTCTACTTCACCAAAACCACTGACCCAGGGGTAGACCTGATCTCAGTCAGGGCGGCGGACATACCGGTCTACGTCTACTACGGGATAGCTGACCTCGGCGTCACAGGGAGGGACATCGTCGCCGAGACGGGGCTCGAGGTCTACGAGCTCGCCGACCTCGGGTTCGGAAGGTGCGACCTTGTCGTGGCCGTCAGGAAGGACAGCGGCATATCCGATCCTGCTGAAATTCCCCATGGCTCGAAGGTAGCCACGGAGTTTCCAAAGGTGACCACCGATTACTTCAACGAGCTCGGGACCCAGGTCGAGACTATCACGCTCAGGGGGGCTGTTGAGATAGCTCCGACGCTTGGGCTTGCGAATGCTATTGTCGACATCTCTAGCACGGGGACCACCTTGGAGAGGAACTCACTGGTCGCGATAGGGGTCGTGATGAGCTCCTCAGCCAGGCTCATATGCAACAAGATATCCTACAAGACAAAATATGATAAGATCGAGGCGCTTACAGAGAGGTTGAAGGGGTTGAGGTCTTGAAGGTAATCGGGTACGGAGAGTATAGGCACATCACGAGCCAGTCCATCCCCAAGGAGACCATAGACTATGTCTCATCCATAATAAGCCGCGTGAAGGCAGAAGGCGATTCTGCGCTCGTCGAACTCACCGAGAGGTTCGACAAAGTGAAGCTCTCGCCTGCGGACCTCAGGGTGGAATGGGGCGAGTTGAGGAGAGCCTACAACGCAATCCCCAGCGCCCTGAGGGATGCGCTCAGGAACTCCGCGGGGAGGATCAGGGATTTCCAAGAGCTCCAGAAGCCCGAAGGGTTCACTACTACGATTGTCCCAGGCGCATCTGCCGGGGTGGTCTTCGACCCGATCCAGTCCGTTGGGGTCTATGTCCCCGGGGGGAGCGCAGCGTACCCTTCCACGGTACTGATGACTGTGATACCAGCCAAGGTCGCGGGCGTCGACAGGTGCGCGGTCTTCACGCCCCCCGGAAGGGACGGGAAGGTTCCGGATGCGATACTGGCCGCGGCGTACCTAGCCGAGGCCGATGAGGTCTACAGGGTCGGGGGTGCCCAGGCGATCGCTGCTATGGCTTACGGGACCGAACGGATAAAGAGGGTCGAGAAGATCTTCGGACCGGGGAACATCTACGTGACGGTCGCGAAAATGCTGGTCGCTTTGGATGTAGCCGTGGATATGCCAGCAGGTCCGAGTGAGCTGTTGGTCTATACAGAGGGATTCGACAAACCAGAGTGGCTGGCATACGACATACTAGCCCAGGCAGAGCACGACCAAAGGTCACGCGCCATACTGGTCACCACGGACAGGGACCTCGCTGAGAGGGTTGCCGAGGTCGTCAATAAGGAGGGGCGAGAATCGCCGAGGCGAGAGATACTAGAAAAGAGCGTCGGGGAGGCGGCCGCCATAGTCGTTTGCACGCGCGAGGAGGGGGTGAGAGTAATCAACGAGGTCGCGCCGGAGCACCTCGAGCTTGTCGGGGAGGGGGCAGAGGAGGTCTTCAGGCTCGTGAGGAATGCAGGGGCAGTCTTCATCGGCGAGTACTCGCCAGTCCCACTCGGGGACTACACGGCAGGCACCAACCACGTCCTGCCGACCATGGGGTGGGCAAGGAGGGCTTCCCCACTCTCGGTGCGGGACTTCATGAGGGCTCGCGAGTTCCTTAGATGCACAAGGGACGGATTGATCCGCATAGCTGGGGACGCGGAGATCATAGCAACATCGGAAGGGCTGCTGAACCACGCCAGGGCAGTAAGGGCTAGGATAGGAACCGAAGAAAAACACGGCTGCGGAGGGGGCTAAAGCGTTGGATATCGACGAATTTGTGGTCGAGCGGCTCAGACCCCTCCTTGGAGAGAGGAAGCGGACTGAGACTTACTTCGACTTGGCGGGCGAGAGGAAGGTCCGGATGGGGCTGAACGAGAACCTGCTTGTGAACCGGTTCTTCTCGGACACGCTCCTCTTTGAGGCGGTGAAGAGGCTTGACGTGAGGGAGTACCCTCCCCCTAAGGGGTGGACCGCGGTCAGGGCGATAGCCGAGGAGATGGGAGTGTGGGAGGACGAGGTCCTAGTCGGGAACGGTTCGGACGAGATCCTGGACTTGGTGGCGAAGGTGTTTCTTTCCTCTGACGGTTGCGAGGCGCTGATAGTCGACCCGACATTCGAGATGTACAGGTTTTACGCACTCCTTGCCGGCGGGCGCGCGAGGCAGGTCTTGACGAGCAGGGATTTCCGGCTGAATGCGGACAGTGTCCTGTCCGAAATAGGCGAGGACACCAAGGTGATATTCATCTGCTCCCCGAACAACCCGACCGGTAGGCAGTTCGATAGGGACGAGGTTCTGAGGGTAGTGGAGGAGAGCGGCAGGATCGTTGTCCTGGACGAGGCGTATGTCGACTTTGCCCCTTACTCCCTCTCGGGCGAGTGCACGAAGTACGAGAACTTGCTCGTGCTGAGGACATTCTCGAAGGCGTTTGGGATAGCTGCGCTGAGGGCAGGTTACTGCCTCGGCAACTCGAGGATCATAGAGTGGCTGCGCGCAGCGCAAAGCCCCTTCAGTGTGAACTCGGCCGCCCAGCAGATGGTAAGGCTAGTACTAGAGAACAGGAAAGTCTACGACTCTTTCGTGAAACAGGTCATTGAGGAGAGGAACTACCTCACGGCTGAGCTCGAGATGGTCCCGGGTGTGGAGGCATACGAGTCGGACGCCAATTTCATACTCTTCAGGCTACCCGACAGTGCCCCCTCAAAGGAGGTCGTGAGGCGACTCAGCGAGTCTGGCCTCGAGGTGAGGGATAGGGGGAGCCTACCGCTCCTTGAGAACTGCGTGAGGGTAACGGTCTCCACGAGGGAGAACAACCTAAAGTTCATAGAGAGGCTTAAGGAAGTGATGGGGGAGTTAGCTTGACGAGGGAAGGCGAACGCGAAAGGAGGACACGCGAGGTAAACATAAGAATCCGCGTTTGTCTGGACGGACCAGGGGAGCTCACCGGAAGCACTGGGTCCGCCTTCATGGACCACATGCTCAGGACCTTGGCGAAGCACGCGTCGTTTAGGGTAGACTTGAAAGCCGAAGGGGACCTCAGGCATCACATAATAGAGGACACCGCGCTGGTCCTCGGGGAGGCTGTGGACGCGGCGCTTCTTGAAAGAAAGGGAATAAGGCGTTTCGGATACGCTTATGTGCCTATGGACGACGCCCTAGCAAGAGCCGTAATCGACTTGGGCGGAAGGGCATACAGCAAGGTCAGGCTCGGGACTAGGGGCGAGTCGATCGAGGACACGAAGGTCGAGGACATAGTCCACTTCCTCGAGTCCCTGGCATCGGCACTGAAGTGTAACATGCACATAAGGGTTCTTTACGGAACGAACGATCACCATAGGGTCGAGGCAGCCTTCAAGGCGCTCGCTCTCGCGCTGAGGGAGGCGGTATCGGTGACTGGCAGCAGCGAGGTCCCTAGCGCGAAGGGGGTCATCTGATGAAGGTCGCTGTGCTGGATCTTGGGATGGGGAATCTCCTGAGCATCAGGAGAGGGCTAGAGAGAGCGGGGGCTGAAGTTGTGGTGGCACAATCAAACGGGGAGGCTGCCTGTGCCGACGCTCTCGTGCTTCCAGGCGTGGGAGCTTTCAGGGACGGAATCAGGGCGCTGAGGGAGAGGTTCGGGGAGGCGACCGATGCCGCGTGTCAAGGGAAAATCCCGATTCTCGGAATCTGCCTCGGGATGCAGCTCCTCTTCACGAGGAGCTACGAGGGCGGGGAGCACCACGGGCTGGGGGTAATCAGAGGAGATGTTGTTAAGCTGCCACCCACGGTGAAGGTCCCGCACATGGGGTGGAACAGCATCAAAGTCCTGAGGGAGGGAGAACTTACGCGAGGGATCGGGGACGGGGAGTACTTCTACTTCGTCCACTCGTATTACTGCCTGCCAGCAGAAGGCTCGGTCACGATAGCCGCGACGGAGTACGGGTCAACATTCCCGGCAGTCGTGGAGAAGGGGGCGGTCTTCGGCACCCAGTTCCACCCAGAGAAGAGCGGCAGCGCAGGCGGGGCAGTGATAAGAAACTTTTTGGAGGCTGTGAAGCGCTAATGAAGATCAGAGTGGTACCTGCGGTCGACATATCGAAAGGCAAGTGCGTCAGGCTTACGAAAGGAAGGATCGATGAGAGCAAGGTCTACTACGACGACCCCCTCGAGGCAGCGAGGAGGTGGGAAGGCGAGGGAGCGGAGTGGATCCATGTGGTGGACTTGGACGCTGCCGTAGGGGTCGGCAACAATGCCGAGCAGGTGAAGCGCATCATCGCAAACACAGGCGTGGAGGTCGAAGTTGGAGGCGGGGTGAGGAGCCTCGAGGCCGCGAGGGAGTACATCGGAGCGGGTGCCGGGAGGATCATCCTAGGCACCGGAGCCCTCGACGCCAACCTGGTAAGGGCTAGCATCAAGGAATTTGGCGCGGAGAAGGTAATGGCTGCGGTGGATCACATCGGGGGCAGGGTTGCGGTGAAGGGTTGGAAGGAGATGGTAGGCATCGACGCTGCCCTGCTCTGCAGGAGGCTGGAGGACCTCGGTGTAAGGATCTTCATGATGACTTCGATAGACCGGGACGGGACGATGAAGGGACCTAACATCGAGTACTCGCTGATGGCGGTCTCGGAGATCAGGGGGGAGGTGTACTTGGCAGGCGGCTTCTCGAGCCTCTCAGACCTGGCGGTACTGAGGGGTTCGAGGGCTGCAGGGGTGATCCTGGGTAAGGCGCTCTACGAGGGCGCATTCACGCTTAAGGAAGCGATGGGGGTGGTTGGGTGACGCTGACGAAGAGGATCATACCTTGCCTGGACGTCGACAAGGGCAGGGTGGTCAAGGGTATAAAGTTCGTGAACCTAAGGGACGCGGGCGACCCGGTAGAGCAGGCGCTGGAATACGAGCGGCAGGGGGCTGACGAGATCGTCTTTCTGGACATCACGGCTTCGTCGGACAACAGGGAGACGATGTTAGAAATCGTTAGGAAGACGGCGTACGAGCTCTCGATCCCCTTCACCGTGGGGGGCGGGATAAGGAGCTACGCCGACGTTAGGAGGGTTCTTATGGCTGGGGCGGACAAGGTCTCGCTGAACACTGCCGCCGTCAAGAACCCCAAGCTGATCACAGAGGGAGCGGAGATCTTCGGCAGCCAGTGCATAGTGGTCGCAATAGACGCGAAGAGGGTGGGCTGCGAAGAACCGAGGTGGGAGGTCTATACGCACGGGGGTCGGGTCGCGACCGGGATCGACGCGGTCGCTTGGGCGGTGAAGGCGGAGGAGATGGGAGCTGGCGAGATCCTGCTGACGAGCATGGACTTTGACGGGTCGAAGGATGGGTATGACGTAGAGCTCACCAGGCGGGTATCGGAGAGCGTCAACATACCCGTCATCGCGTCCGGAGGCGCAGGGAATCCTGCCCACATATACGAGGCGCTCACCGCTGGGAAGGCGGACGCGGCACTGGCAGCATCAATATTCCACTATGCCGAGTTCACCGTGGGCGAGGTGAAGGAGTACCTGCTCGAGAGGGGCGTGCCTGTGAGGACCGTGCGGGGCGCTGTAAGATCCTGTAAGAATGCGGTATGAAACCCATTGATGAGTAGCGGAAGAGGGGTGCGAAGATGGCAGAAGAGACGGAAAATGCAGGCGTGAGGATAGGCGCGGAGGAGATCAACAAGCTGGTCGGTTCTCTAGACTTTGCGAAGCTGGGCGGCATAATCCCGGTCGTGGTAGTGAGCGAGGACGGGAAGGTGCTGATGCTCGCGTTCATGGACGAGGAGGCGCTGAGGAAGACGCTGAGCACGGGGATGATGCACTACTGGTCAAGGTCCAGGAAGAGGCTCTGGATGAAAGGGGAGGAATCGGGGCATTATCAGTACGTACTCGGGGTGTACGCGGACTGCGACTCGGATTCTCTACTCTTCAAAGTAAAACAGGTGGGGAAGGCGTGTCATACAGGGGAGGCGACCTGCTTCCACAAACAGGTGGTAGGATACTTAGCGCCATGGGAGGTACTCACGGAGCTCGAGGAGGTCGTCAAGGAGAGGATCTCGAGCCCACGGGAGGGCTCTTACACTTCGAAGATCGCCTCGGGCGGATTGGTGAAAGCCGCTAAGAAGGTCGGCGAGGAAGGCGTCGAGGCGGCTCTGGCAAGCGTCGCTGAGGGTAAGGATAGGGCGGTCAGCGAGGCTGCGGACTTGCTCTACCACCTGATAATACTCCTGCAGATGAAAGGAGTCAGTCTGGAGGAAGTATACAGGGAGCTGAAGAAGAGGAGGAAGTGATGATCGAGTCCGGGACTCAGGCATCCCGGCGACGAAGCAGCATTCGCTCAGGGCCTTGCTTGGCTCTCCTGCTCCAGCTTTTCCTTCACATCCTTGAGGGCCTCTGTCAGCCTCAGCTGCCTCCCCTTTTCCTTCATCGCGATCGCAATATCGTATACCTCCTCCACACTCTCAAAGTGGAGTGCCCTCAC
>JASFYL010000060.1 GCA_030055575.1 Thermoproteota archaeon
CCTCCTTGCTAGGGGTTCGCCCTCCTCGCTCACAAGGTAAAGCTCGACGCGGTTGCACGTCTGGAGGATGGCGCACTCATCAATGCTCCCCCAAGAGCTGAGCTCGAGCAAGGCATGCGCCTTGTCCCGGAACCCTACCGCCTCTATCAGGGGTGCTCTAGCCGTCTTGTGGGTAATCCTGACATTTATTATGTTAATAGTCCTGGGGGAGTACACGGATGGATAAACCAGCCGACTTAAATATAAGCTTTATGAATAATACCGGGAGGGCTTCGGAATGAGGGTGGAGCACAGGATAGGGCTCGCCTACCTGCCAGGGGCGTTGCCCTGCTTCGAAGGGTTCGGCGAGCTTCCGACTGATGTCGTCGGAGGGGACGGCAAAGTAAACGGCAAGCCCGCCTCTGATGTACTGGATATGATCATCGTCCCCGGCGGGAGCCTCGTCGAATCACAGAGCACGCTTGACGGCATCTTGGATGAGATCTCGAAGATGGCAGAGAACGGGAAGTTCGTGTTGGGGGTCTGTGCTGGATTCCAGCTCTTGGCCAAGGAGACGGACATAGGGCGCCTCTCTGCTGTACCTATAATCCGGAAGGGGCTCGGGCTGCTCGACGCCAAGTTCAGGCCGCTGATCTGCACCGACCGGGTCAAGGCTACCGTTGCAGGGAAGAGCTTCCTGACGGAAGGAGTCGAGGGGGACCTTGCAGGCTTCCATTGCCACACTTATGGCAGGGTCGAGCTTGGGGAGGGAGCTAAACGGCTGCTTGTCTCGCACGTCAACAGGGTGAACTACCGGAAGGATCCCCAAGACATAATCTCCGGGGCAACGAACGAAGCAGGCAACGTGGCGGGCGTGCTTGTGCACGGACTGCTGGACCAGAACCCGTGCGTCGTGAAGAGCATCGCCAATTCTCTTGGGATAAGCGATGATGAGCTCCAAGGGATAAGGATGGAAAACAGGGAGTTGACGAGGAGGATGAGGAGCGAGATAGGCATCTCCACCAACATCCATGCCCCAGAGAACGCCCAGACCCAACCGAGGAGGGCTATGGTCCTTCTGGTGACCGCCATCGCCAGCGGCTCAGGGAAGACAGTAGTCGTGACCGGGCTTGCAGGCGCATTGAGACGGATGGGGTTCAGGGTCGGGGTGATGAAGATAGGAGGCGACATACGCGATGCCGTCCCAGCTCTGTACCTTATCAAGGAACCCGTAAGGGAATATACGTCGCTGAGGATAGGAGAGAGCGGGTGGTCGCCGTTGATTCCGGCAATGAGGGAGGCGGAGAAGGCTTACGACTTTCTGATAGTGGAGGGGGCCATGAGCGTCCTCACAGGGGTCTTCAACAAAGCCGCCCAGAGGCCATCCTCGACGGCTGAGGTGGCTGCCGCGCTGGGCGCTCCCACGATCCTTGTCGTCGGGTGCGACAAGGAGGGGATCGAGGGAGCGCTGCTCAACACGCTCACCTACGCCAGGGTGCTCAAGGCCGCGGGAGTGAGGGCAGAAGGGGCAATCCTGAACAAGGTCAGCCCCAGCTTCATGGGCGGGGCGATCAGGGAGGTGGTGGAGCGGAGCCTGAATGACGCTGGCGTCAGGCTGCTGGGGATGGTGCCGAGAGCGGACCTCGAGGGGAGGGGGGCTATCCCGGAGATAGAGATAAGGTACGAGGAATTCTGCGCCAAGTCTCTCGAGATAGTCGAGCGCTCGATAGACCTGCGATCGGTAATAGGTCTAGCCGCCCCATTCGAAGAGAGGGCGGTCGACTTTACGGCTTTCTCAGATAAGATGAGGGCGCTGATCACCGAACCTGACATGATCAGCAGGGGTGCTGAGGCTTGCTGAATGGTGCCCTCTCTAGTCCTGGAACTCGGCGTTTCGAGTGGATCGCTGGAGTAGCGCAGGGATCGGATCAGCGGTCACGCTGCAGAGGATCCTCCCAATCTTTCTTGTTCGGTCCAACTCCTGAGAGGAAAAAGGGGAGAGAGGATAAATTATTTGGAAAGGGATCATTGTGTGCAAGGATTCGAAGAACCTGCCGGAGAGAAAGGCTCAGGATGAGTTGATCCAAACGGAATCCAGGAGGGCTTGAAGTTGGGCTACCCCAGTTTAAGGATGAGGAGGTGGAGGCGGACGCAGCACCTCCGCGACCTGGTCAGTGAGGTGAGGCTGGAGTTGAGCAACCTCGTCTACCCCATCTTCGTGGACGAGGGTGCGGACTCGGTCACCCCGATAGCGTCCATGCCGGGCATCTCTCGTTTCCCGATCAGCAGAGTAGCAGAGGAAGCGAGGGATGCGGTGGAGAAGGGCGTAAGGGCGGTGTTACTCTTTGGCGTACCCTATTTGAAAGACGAAGTAGGCTCAGGTGCATTCTTGACCGACGGAGTGATCCAGAAGGCAATAAGGAAGCTGAAACGCGAGTTCGGAGACGAGGTCGTAGTCATGGCGGACGTCTGCCTCTGCGAGTACACATCGCACGGGCATTGCGGAGTGATTAAGGGCAGCGAAGTCGTCAATGACCTGACGCTCAGCGTCCTCCAGAAGGTTGCAGTGAGCCAGGCTGAGGCAGGGGTGGATGTCGTGGCTCCTTCGGCCATGATGGACGGGCAGGTGAAGGCGATCAGGGAGGCATTGGACGACTCAGGGCACGACCAGACGGCGATACTTTCCTACTCGGCTAAGTACGCCTCCGGATTCTACAGCTGCTTCAGGGAGGCAGCGAGGTGCGCGCCAAAGCAGGGGGACAGGAGAGGGTACCAGATGGACTATAGGAACGCGCGCGAGGCTTTGCGCGAGATGGAGCTGGACCTCGAGGAGGGGGCGGACGCGATCATGGTCAAGCCAGCCCTTGCTTACCTTGACATCATCCGACTCGCCAGGGACCGCTTAAATGCGCCGATCGCAGCCTACAACGTCAGCGGCGAGTACGCGATGGTAAAGGCCGCAGCCCAGAATGGATGGGTTGACGAAAAAGCGGCTGCGCTCGAGATACTAACGGGAATAAAACGAGCTGGTGCGGACATCATAATAACATACTTCGCCAAGGATGTGAAAAGATGGATGGAGACGGAATAGGACCTGGAAGCAGGTCTCGAGAACTATTCGAGAGGGCCAAGAACATCTTCCCGGGCGGGGTGAACAGCCCAGTTAGGGCGTTCGAGCCGCACCCGTTCTTCGTCACAGGCGCGAAAGGATCGAGGCTGTATGGTGCGGACGGGGAGGCTTACATAGACTATTGCATGGCTTACGGTGCCCTGCTGCTGGGGCACGCCCACCCCGCAGTCATAGACTCGGTCATGGCGCAGCTGCCGAAGGGGACGCTCTACGGAGCCCCGACCGAGCTGGAGATACGCTTCGGGGAGCTAATAAGGGAAGCATTCCCGTCGATGGAGATGCTCAGGCTCGCCAACTCTGGCACCGAGGCTACGATGCACGCGATCAGGGCGGCGAGGGGCTTCACCGGAAGGAAAAAGATCATCATGTTCGAGGGGTGCTACCACGGCGCCCACGACGCTGTGTTAGTCAGGGCTGGTTCAGGGGCGGCTACATTCGGCGTCCCGGCATCGCTGGGGGTACCCGAGGAGGCTGCCCAGAATACAATTATTCTTCCGTACAACGACATCGGAGCCCTTGAGGGAGCGATAGAGCGCGAGGGGGATGAGATAGCCGCCGCCATAGTCGAGCCAGTGATGGGTAACGCTGGGCTCATACCACCGAAGAGCGAGTTCCTGGAGAGGCTCAGGAGGGTGACCGAGGCGCACGGTATAGTCCTCATCTTCGACGAGACGATCACAGGGTTCAGGCTGGCAATTGGAGGGGCCCAAGAGCGCTACGGCTTGAAAGCAGACCTGACGACCCTAGGAAAGATCATTGGCGGCGGGTTCCCGATCGCGGCTTTCGGCGGCAGGAGAGAGATAATGGAGAGCCTCTCGCCGGTTGGGAGGGTTTACCAGGCAGGGACCTTCAGCGGGAACCCCGCCTCGGTTGCAGCGGGCATCTCCGTCCTGCAGGTGCTTCGTGAGGCGGGAGGCAAGGCCTACCAAGACTTGGAGAGGGGATCAAGGCGGCTTCAGGTGGAGCTGACTGACTTGGCTGCAGACCTCCGCCTCGGTGTGCAAGTGCATGGGATTGCTTCGATGTTCCAGGTCTTCTTCACGCCCCACCCAGTCACGGACTACTCCAGCGCCAAGCTCTCAGACACCAAAAAGTTCAGGGCATACTTCCAGGGGCTACTGAAGCAAGGAATCTTCATACCACCATCGCAGTTCGAGACATGCTTCCTGTCGCTGGCGCATACTGATGACGACCTCCATCGGACAGCGATCGCCTTCGAGGGAGCCCTTAGGGCAGCAGCCGACTGCAGGTGAGACCAGGCATGATATTGAGGGTCGGAACAAGAGGGAGCAGGCTATCCGTCCTCCAGACGGAGGGCGTGCTCCGAGAGATGCAGGCTGCAAACAAAGGCGTGGAGTTCGGTGTCAAGATCATCAAGACGCTCGGTGACAGGGAGCAGGAGAGGCCGCTCTTCGCCATAGACGGCATGGGGGTATTCGAGAAGGAGATCGACCAGGCAATAGTCAACGGGGAGGTCGACCTCGCCGTGCACAGCCTGAAGGACGTGCCTGTATTGGGGATGCCCGAGATAACCATAGCGGCAATACCCAGGAGGATCCACAGGCACGATGTGCTGATATCGAGGGGCGGGGTCCCTCTTGCGGAGCTGCCGAGCGGCGCGAGGGTGGGCACGGGCAGCCTGAGGCGCCTGGCCCAGATAAGGTACCTGAGGCCTGACCTGGATGTGAGGCCCATAAGGGGGAACGTCGACACCAGGGTAAGGAAGGTCAAAAGCGGCGAGCTCGACGCCGTCGTTGTCGCGGAGGCTGGAGTCGAGAGGCTTGGGATGGGGGGCGAGGTGGCAGAGCGGCTCCCACTCGAGCACTTCCCGACCGCGGCTGGGCAGGGGGCCCTCGCCGTAGTCGCTAGGCGGGACAGGCAGGACGTGATCATAGTCGCCCAAGCCGTCGACGACCCGCTTACGAGGGCAGAAGTCACCGCCGAGAGGAGCCTCATCAGGCACCTCGGTGGCGGCTGCCGCGTCCCCGTGGGCGCGGTGGGCGTCGCGCAGGGAGGTAGGCTCTCCTTGCAGGGGCACATATTCTCATTGGACTGCAGGAAGAAGATCTCATCGGCTGCAGAGGGGGCGCTGAGCGACGCCGACGTACTCGGCGAAAGGGTGGCGATGGACCTGATAGGGCAGGGTGCCAAGGATTTCGTCAATGAATGGAGACGGAGGGAGTGGTACGGCGAAAACCGAGAGTGAGGCTGGACGGAAAGGGAAGGTCTTCCTTGTTGGGGCAGGCCCGGGGGACCCCGGCCTCCTGACCTTGAGGGCTGCGGAGATTCTGAAGGGCGCGGAGGTCGTGGTCTACGACCGGCTGGTCAACGCCTCGATCCTGGGGATGGTCCCTGAGGGCGCGGAGATGCTATACGTAGGCAAGATGCCAAGGAGGCACGAAGTCCCCCAGGAGGAGATAACGAAGCTCCTGATCGAGAAGGCGCGCGAGGGGAAGGTGGTCGTGAGGCTCAAGGGAGGGGACCCGTTCCTTTTCGGCAGGGGCGGGGAGGAGGCCGAGGCGCTGGTGTCCGAGGGGATCGACTTCGAGGTGGTCCCCGGCGTCACCTCTGCAATCGCTGTGCCTGCCTATGCGGGCATCCCCCTGACCCACAGGGACTACTCATCCTCGGTCACCATCGTCACTGGGCACAGGGCAGGCGACGGCACCAGGAGCGTCGACTGGGGCAAGATCGCCCGGTCTGCGGACACGATCGTGGTGCTGATGGGAGTGGAGTCGCTAGATGCGATCGCGCGAGGTCTCATCGACGGCGGCTTGAGCCCAGAGACTCCAGCGGCTGTAATCGAGAAGGGGACGACAGAAGACCAGAAGGTAGTCGTGGGGACGGTCGGGACGATCGTCCAAAGGGCGAGGGAGGGAGGTGTTGAGCCGCCCGCGGTGATAGTCGTTGGCGGCGTGGCGGCACTCGGGGGCAAGCTCTCATGGTTCAAGGTACCCAGACGCTGAAGGGCAGGACAGTAGCGATAACGAGGCCGCTGAGGCAGGCGGGTGAGGCAGCTGCCCTGGTAGAGGAGATGGGCGGCAGACCGTACTACATCCCTGCGATAATCATAGAACCACCGAAGGATCCCTCGCGCGTTGTCAATTTCATTGGCGAGTTAGCCGAAGGGGGATTCGATTACGTCATCTTCACGAGCGTCAATGGTGTGAGGCATCTGGTTGAATCAGCCGAATCCTCTGGCACCATTGAAGAGCTGAAGAGCGGGCTGGGGAGGGCCACGGTCGTGGCGATCGGACCGAGGACTGCGCAGGAGCTGGAGCTCAACGGGATCCGGGTAGGGCTCGTCCCCGAGAGCTACACCTCGGAGGGTTTGGTCGAGGCGCTGGGTCGCATCGGAGTCTCGGGCAAGAAGATAGGGATACCGAGGACTAGCGCCGCGTCGCCTGTGCTGAAGGAAGGGCTCGAGGGGATGGGCGCAACGGTCGAGGAAGTCTACGTCTACGAGTCCAAGGCTCCGACCGACGGCAACGCCGCGGAGAGGTTCTACAAGGACCTTGCCTCTTCGAAGATTGACGCGATCGTCTTCGGCAGCTCACTTTGCGTCACCAACCTCTTCAGGATGCTCTCAGGACATGCCCCTGGAGAGGAACTCGCGGGGCTCCTCAACTCCAAGACGACGGTCGTTGCAATAGGTCCAATGACGGCAAATACTTTGAAGGAGATGGGAGTGGAGGTGAAGGTGATGCCGACGGCGCACACCTTCAAGGAGGCGCTGGTTGCGCTGTCCAGGCACTGGGACACTAAGTGAGGCGTGGATGCAGGCTATCCTGCCTGCGCATCCGCATTGGGTAACTTAGGCTAATCGAAGCTTACGAATGAAAGAAGTAGCGCGTACCCATTTCCAGAAAAAAAGGAGGGTGATAGAAGAGAGGACGAAATAAAGATGCGCGCAAGTCGGTCGAAGAAGCGGGGAGCCTTTTTCCTCATTATAACGCGATACCTTGCTCCTCCCTTGAATGCCGCTCGGATCCGCGGTATCAGCAGGGAACCGGAGTGCCCAAATTTTTAAGTGAGTTAAATTAATTAAATTAATCATCTATATTAAGGTCTCTTGATAAAGATAGTGGAGGTGAAGGCACCCATGGGCGACCAGCTGGGCGAGATCTGCGAAGCGCTCAGGAG
>JASFYL010000061.1 GCA_030055575.1 Thermoproteota archaeon
TCAGGAAAATTCTTTTGCTTCTGGTCTGACATCCCTACTCTTTTGTCAGATTATCCAGAAGATGCAAAACCTGTCTTTATCAGGTTATGGAACTTTAATAACATGGAATATTTAGTTTCCAGGTGAAGAACTGAAACCTGAGTTTAGCCGAAAGGTGCGCAGAGGTAAGTTGTGTTGTAGTCATAGATGAAAGGATTTTTCGCTTTTCAGAGTCCTCTATATCCATCTTTTGTCTGTCTCCGTCGTGCAGCAGTAGCGAGTTCTAATCCGATTGAACAGAAGGGGAGAGGTATGAAGGTGAAATATATAACCAACTTACAGTCTTCTGTCCATTAGAAATTATTAAATTCTATTCAAACTTTTATTTTGAAGAAGCGGCTGGCGTTTTCGGTGGTAGTTTGGATTACTTCTAAAAGATCCATCCTCTTGATCTCGGCCACCTTTCTCGCTGAGTAAAGCAGGTTCGCTGGCTCGTTCCGCTCTCCCTTCACGGGCGAGAGTACCGGGGAATCTGTCTCAAGCATTATTGATTCGATTGAAAGTAGTCGGACCATCTTCTGCTTCTGCTCAGAGTGGACTACGGAGGCTGGAATGGAGAAGAAGTAGCCCCTCTTTGCTGCCTCCAGAGCGTCGCCTGCTTTCCCGTCGAAGGCGTGCATCAGGACCTTTTCAGCACCCTCTGAAAAAAGCACCTCCAATGCTTTTTTGCCGGCGCTCCTAGAATGCACTACAAGCGGCTTGTCCCTCGAGACCGCGACCCTTATGCATTCCCTGAACCGCTTCTCCTGGATATCTCGCAGGAGAGGATCACGCACATAGTAGTGGTCAAGCCCTACCTCGCCAATACCGACTGGGTCGACCTTTTCCAACCCGCGCAAGAATGACGCGAACTTTTCTTCGGAGATCAAAGTCGGATCCAAGCCAACGGTCAGGTGTATATAACCTCGGTATTCTGCGAGGATCTTCTCGGCCTTGGGCAGGTCGTCAGGATCTGTGATAGAAGTGACTATGGCGAGCACGCCTGCATCCTTAGCCTTCCGTATAACTTCCGGGAGATCTGTGAAGGACGGATCCGTCATATGTGCGTGGACATCAATCATTACGTATACCCAGATCAGGGTTCTGTACGGGATTAAAAAGGTATTTGTTTCATCGCAGATATCGTACTGGGCAGATATGTCCAGCCAAGATACCAAAGTGGATTTATATTAGGGGAATTGTTTGATCTTCTTAAAGATCACGTAAATCTACATGATGAGGATTACAGCCATTAATCCAGACTAGGCAACCTTGGATTTCATAAGATCGACTCTGCAATTCGGGTATTGTAAAAAGGAAGGTCTAAGGTAGGACGATTTTCAAGCCCACGAGCCAGGATGTGATGAGGGACGCTAATGAGCTGGTCAGAAGAAAACAAGAACGGCAAGGAAGGGAAGCAAAGGATATTGTACATATTGAGCTCAGGACCAGATGCGCCTGAAAGAGTGTACATACCATTCATCCTCGCCCTCATTGCGGTGGCTACGGGCTTGGAACCTTCGATATACTTCATAGTAAAAGGGGTGGGGTGCTTAAGGAAAGGAGTCCCAGAGAAGGTACGGCTCGGATCATTCCCTACGCTGAAGGAGATGATCGAAGAAGCTGCATCATCCGGGGTCAAGCTAT
Source organism: Thermoproteota archaeon (assembly GCA_030055575.1). Classification (GTDB taxonomy): domain Archaea; phylum Thermoproteota; class Methanomethylicia; order Methanomethylicales; family Methanomethylicaceae; genus Methanosuratincola. Next base: position 1,666 of record JASFYL010000061.1, read on the forward strand.
TCGCGTGCTCGCGAAGCTGCAAACTGATGGGACTTGAGCCAAGAGATCTCATCGACGGGGCAGTGGAAGTAGAAGGTGAAGCACTGAATGAGTTGATGAATAATGCAGACGGTGTGATCTATTTCTAACCGTAGAGCAGATTTTGCGTATACCAGTCGGATAAGTAGGAAAGGAGAGCAAAAAGAAAAAAGATCACCTGCAGCCCAGCCTCTGGGCTTCAGTCAAGGGCATCTTTCTGAACGAATAGCCCGTAGCTATTCCCACCTCAACAGGGCTCTCTCCGTCCTCGGCCTCAGATAGTGCCTTCACTGCGAGGTCAATCGCTCCTCTGAGATCAAGGTCTGGCTTGTAACCCTCCCTTAGAACTGATATGGCACTATCGCTGTTCTTGCCGATCGCGAGGGCTTTGCCGCTCAGGATCAGCCCCCTAGTGTCGAGCTGGTATATGTGTCTGCCAATCCTGTCGGATCCGATCACTATAAGCGAAGCGCCCAGCGGCCGTATGTTGCCGTACCGCGTGAACTGGTACATGAACTGACCTAGCTGGCTGACCAGCGTTTTGACGTCTATTGGATCCTCGAAGATAATTCTGTGCCGCTGGGCGTCCACCCTAGCCTGATCCACTAGCAGCTGTATGTCTCCTGTGAACCCAGCGCCCGCGATACCGATGTTCTCGTCAACCATGTGGATCTTCTCCATAGGATCGAGGAGAGGATCAGGCTCTTTGGTCCTTGCGACCATAACCGCACAGCCGTTTGCCCTCACCGCTACTACCGGTGACCCGTACTTAGCAGCCTCTGCAGCGTACTCGACCTGAACCAGCCTTCCGTCTGGCGCGTACATGAGATATGGTCCTTCGTAGCCTTTGGGTATCATTGCGCAACACCTCCATTCTCCTCGATTTCAGATCCCCTCTCCGTGATCTTGTACACTTGGATCCCATTCCCGGAACCTGGATCCCTCTCCATTGCTGATTTCACAGCCCTCTTGGCAATCTCTGCGCCCTCCTCTACGGTTAGATCCTGTCTGTAGGATGCCTCGAGTACTCCGTAAGCCATGGGTGAGCCGGAGCCCGAGGAAGTGAACATCTCTTCAGTAACCGCTCCGCTTATGTCAGCCTCAAAGACCTTGGGACCCGTCTCATCAATGCCAGCGACAAGGAGCTCGGTGATGTACGGAGCATAGCTGCGCATACCAGAGTAGAGCATGTTCGACAGGAGCTTCGATACCTCCTTCACGGTCAATGGGAAACCCCTGTTGAACTCAATGAGCTTCGCCTCAGCCTTTACCAGATTTACCAAGTAATTTGCATCGGAGAGCTGCCCGGCGATCGCCACCGCCTTCTTGCTGTCGATCTCGTAGATCTTCTTAACAACCTTCGATCCGATCATGCCCCCCTTGCTCGCACGCCTGTCGGACGCAAGAACCACTCCGTCGGTGCATCTTATCGCCACAATTGTTGTCATAAAGCTCACAGGTAATACTTCAAGGCGAAGCGTATTATAGACTAAATTTCCCGCGACTGGGTCACAATAAGCTCAATTGTCCTGGGGTTTATCATTGTATAGGGAGTTCAGTATCTTGACAAAGATGCGAGCGGCGCATTCCCTTGCCCTCGGCTCATCATTCGGTGGGTACGAAACTAGTGCGACCTCGAATTTTCCTCCGCTGACGTTCAGCTCGACCTGTATCTCCCCGTCTTCGCTGACCCACATCAGACTCCTCCTGTCGCCTTCCAGGGAGCTGCCTAGCCATCGCATGCCGCTGAACCACTTACCCTTCAGTTGTCCGACTACTAGGGGCAAGTCTAGTTCTCCCGGGAAGTATGAGGCGCCTACCACGATCTTCTTTGCCCCTCCTCGGGCGGGATGCGTCAGCCGCTTACCCTTCTCAGTAATCGAGTAGCCGTCTTCATCCTTCCAGACGTAGCCCATAGAGACAAGCCTAGCCAAGCCCCTCGAAAGCTTCTCCTGGTGCACCTTCAGTGCCCGTTTCATCCCTTGGAAGCTGAAGCGGGTGTTTGAGTTTGAGGCCATGAGGTGCAGCACTCTCTCTTCGACCTCGCCAAACTCTGAATTGGATGTCAACGCGATTCCCTTCCTCTTCCATTATATTTTAAAGAAATATATTTCCTTGAATAATATATAAGTTTTTGTGCCATTGAACGGAACGGCAGTTCTCATGCACAATGGAAAAACAGAAATATCGAAATTGCGAGTTTTTGCGCGAGAGCGATGAAAATCACAAAGATCAGTGTCCCGTTCCCTATAGAGTACGGTTATGGGAGGGCCACCAATGCATATCTCATCGAAGGGGAAACAAAAGCCCTTGTAGATACAGGCATAGACAGCGAAAGCAACAGGAAGTTCATAAAAAGGGAGCTAGAGAAGGCGGGCGCTTTGGACCTAAACTTTATCTTGCTGACCCACGGACACCTCGACCATTATAGCCTAGGGACTTATATCCAGTCGGAGACTGGGGCTACCATGATGATCCACGAACTTGACTCTCCAATGCTAGAGGACTATATCGGTCACTACTTCTCTTGGTTCTGTGAGCTGCGGGATCAGGCAATCGAGGGCGGATTCGATCCTGGGCTCCTGGAGGAGGCGAGGATCAAGCTAATGACTGCAGCCTCGATGCTCTTCAAGACCGCAATCTTCGAAAAGTTCAACGAAATCAACCTCGAGTGCGGAGCGTTGAGGAGCGTCCACTTGCCCGGACACACCGAAGGGAGCGTAGGGATAGCGATCGGTGATTCTGTGATTTCAGGCGATGTTGCAATCGAAGGATCCACGGTCGTGACTGACCTGAGGCAAGAGTTCGAAAGTCTCGAGAAACTTAAGGTCTTCAGCAAGATCTACGCTGGGCACGAAAGGACTCCCCTCTTGAGAGGAGACATCGACTCCCTTGAGGGACACTTCATCTCAAGGCTTGAGGAGGTGCTCCGGGCTACTAGAAAGGGTGCCACCCTTAAAGAGATTGTAGTTACGCTGTATAGAGGCTCAGCCCTTGAAAACCAACCTTACAAGTTGATACTTCCCATAAACCAAACAGTAGCCTACCTCAGGTACCTTGAGGCGGAAGGGCTTGTAGAAAAGAGGGGCAAAAGATGGATCTCCTTTAAGGACTCGCTGTCCACCCGATAAGATCCTCATCAAAAAGATCCTCCCGTGTCTGAGAGAAGAATAGAAGAAATTCCTGCGGGTGAGAGGATGAGTCTAGGTGATGGCCGTCCTCAGCAGATTGGTTTAGTTGTGGGCAGGGGCTTCTTCTACGACATGTATTTCATGCAACTCCTGCAACATACGCTTCAGCGTAAATGCCTCTAAATTCCCGTGACTTCATGTGCCTCCCTAGGTCAACAGGACAGTGCTAAGCGCACCTCACTACCCTCGACTTCTGGGCAAGCGCCACATGCAGGATGAAGCTTGATAGGTGGCACATTCCGCATATGTAACTTAAGGTTGTTTTGTGGGCATAAAGGGTCAAAGGGGATGAGGTCGGGATCATCCCCGCAAGATCTTAAGCAGCGCAGGTATGATGAAGGAAACTGCTATGCAGACTCCAACGAGGTATGCACCCCAACTTAAGAAGACGCTTTGGCCCAAGATGGTAAAGGTGGCAATACAGAAGTAGACCCATCCGAAGGTGATCAGCATTGCAGTTCCACCTAGCCACATCCTTCTAGCATATGCGAGCAACGAAGCAAAGAGTCCCCCCAAGACTAGGGCGAAGGGGGGAAAATGCAGCGCGTATCTGTCCCACAGCTCTAGTAAGCTGACCGAAGTTCTCCCGCCGAACTCAATCCAGGGGAAGGTCATCGCGACAGAAGCGATTGTCCAAACCATTAGACCAACGAGGAAGAGCAGTGAGCCAAAACCATCAGCCAACGCATTCTGATAAGCCTCGTCCCGCCAGTTAAAGAGAAGTACAGCTCCTACAGAGACCAATAGGACGAACGAGGCGACGAATATGGATGGGACTACGGATATCCTGTAGACAGGGGTTGTCGAAACAACAGTCCCGTTAACTTTAACTCCTAAGTAATAACTGACTGTGGTTGGTAGGAATGGCATCGGTATCAGGTCGGAGTCTGAAAGCTCCTTCTCCTCCCACCTTGAACCTGGAAGACCGTCTCTATAGAAGACAGAGACATTCGCGTTCTCTGTCTCTTGCAGCGAAATTTTGATCGAGGTATAGAAGTTGGCAGGCTCTGCGCTAGCTAGAGGAGCCCGGGGGAGAGTGCCAACGAACCCCTTGAGGTGGTGGTCCAGCCAAATGACCGCCGAGCTAATCCACTCGTCTTCGAGTGCTTCTTGACCAGCATTTGGTGCGATGTTAAGAGCCTTCTCTGAGCGTATCAGAGAGTATGTCTTGTTCACGGCCTCGATGAAGAAGAAATCATCATGAGTACCTGCCACAACTAGCGTGGGCGAGGTCAGCTGGGAAGCGTATGCCCTGCAGTCGAAGTAGCGCAGGAGATCGAGTAACGTCTGGTTGCCCAGCCCCAAGCCAGGTGGCAAGATGAGGTTAGTCAGGCTCCCTCCCCACAACAACTCATCAAGATAACCGCTCGCTACTACCGGCACCGCCGCCTTCACGCGACTATCGATGGCTGCGAGGATATAAGTGACTACGCCTCCCATAGAGACGCCGGAGACTGCGATGGCATCAGGGTCGACGTAGGGCAAATCGCTGAGTACAGTTAAGGCTCGCTTCGCGGCGATTACGTCATGGTAGATGTAAGCGCTGAATGGTCCATCGGTAAGGTTGGCTATGGCATCGGGCGTAGGCTTGGGGCCTGTTGAGAGGCCGCAGCCAGGAGAGTCGATCAACATCACGACATAGCCTTGTGAAGCCAGCGCCCTCCCTGAGTCGAGGAGCTGGAGGCAAGAGCCATTTGTGTCGTGGAGGAGGAGTACCGCCGGGAGATTATCCCCAGGCGGCTTGAGTAGGATGGAGTGAATCCTGACCAAGGTACCAGAATATACGTGACTGCTGAAGAATGCGTCGTACTCATCCACGCTCACGCCCCCGACCGTCAAGTTCCCAGAGAATGTCATTTCCAGTTCTAACGGGGGGTACTCGGCTGAGCCGTTCCAGAACGTGGTGTTGAAATCACTGACTGGGCTCGCGTAAGATGACCGCCACAGATCAGATGCCAAAAATGCCGAAAGTAAAACTCCAAGGAAAATGAGCGCCATCGCTTTGAGAATCATCACCTTGCTCATCGCGATCATCTGCCACAAACTATTGCAACATTACTCTTTTAAGATTTAAATTCTAGTTGTTGCTTTTGTTATGGCGAGTGTTCAATGATGGATGACATCGACATAAAAATACTCAAGTTGTTGCAGGAGGATTCTAGGATTTCTTACACTGATCTGTCGAATCATGTCGGCATCTCAGAGACCGC
>JASFYL010000062.1 GCA_030055575.1 Thermoproteota archaeon
GTCCCAAGCAGGTTAGCCAGCTGGTTCGCGTTCCTAGGCTGTTCCCTCAGCGCTTCTATTATCTTTGCCCTGGTCTCCCCTCCCCTCGTGCCTGCGATTAGCCAGCCAAGGATGTACTTGAACGAACCTGCACCTTCCGACAATAGAAGCGCCCCGAGCGGATTGCGTGAGTTAATACCATCCAGAATCGAAGATAAAACTATTACTTAAAGAATCCTTCCGCACTAAACCCCACGCCGAACGAATTGTATCTGATTATGAAAGAAATGTGGTGAGATCCTGAAAAATCGATTAATACTGTTCTGGAGCACTCTCTCTCGCCGCAAGGAGGAATGGTGGTAAAGTGGTAACGGCGAATAAAACTATGGCAAATGCAGCAAATACGACGCGCGCTGGAAATGGATCATCACCACTGCGCCCCGCCGAGACCTTTCCGGGATGGCGATTTGCTTTATTTTCCAGCAACGGATCCGTGAACTTTTCAACTGCTCAGGCAAACGGATCTTGGAGCAAGAACGGAACTCACGAGGTTCTATCTGCCTGGATACCCCACTCGCTGGTTCTCCTAACAAAGGATCCTCATGCTGGAAGCAAAAATCCATTCCGCAAGGCGTCGAGCCTCAAAGACATGGAGACAAATGACGCACCCGCATCCCTCGGTCAAGTATGGCAGCTATCACAAGAGAAAACGCACCCACCACAGAGAATTGATACGTGCGCAATCCCTGCCCCATCTACTCTCCCAGCCCGAGGGCAGTGGGAGGTTAACCATGAGACAAAGGAGGGGATGCGGTGATTTCTAAACTGGGATCAGACGGGGCACAAGCGCCGAATCTGGAAAACGAATCCACCGGCTCCAATTATAGAGACCGCAGACACGCTACCATCGCCATAGCCATCTTTCTCCTCGCGGTATTTGTCACAGGCCTATTCATAGGTAGTTCGGTGAGTTACCTTTCCAAATCTGGGGAGATCGCAGAGCTTACCGGCGAACTCTCATCACTAAGGAGCAAAGTTTCCGCCTTGGAATCTGAGGTAGCCGCCCTTCAGTCTTCATACGACGCGTCAGCTTCCGGGGCACTCTCCTTCGGAGGAAGCCTCAACAGCCTATACGAGTCCGTGAAGGATTCAATAGTGACTGTTCACGGGCTTGTGATGACCTCAAGCGCATGGGGGATCCCCTACTACACGGAGGTAATAGGATCAGGTTTTATCGTGAACCTGACAGGGTCACCCCTCGTGGTCACGAACTTCCATGTTGTGGATGGAATGGTAAACGGCTCAGTCTCATTCATCACAGGTGAGGCATACCCTTTTAGGGTCGTGGGATACGACAAGTACAGCGACCTCGCAGTCCTCCAAGTCGAAGGAGCGCCTCCCGAAAAGCTAGTGCCGCTCTCCGTCGCCTCCTCCTCGACACTCGCGGTGGGTGACACCGTTGTGGCGATCGGCAGCGCTTACGGCCTGGAGAGCACGCTTACCTCTGGGATAGTGAGCCAGCTGAACCGGGCGATACAGACAGAGACGAGCGAAAGCTACCTCATCGCGGGTGTCATACAGATAACCGCACCGATCAACCCGGGAAACTCGGGTGGGCCACTCCTCGACTCCTCTGGGAGGGTGGTTGGCATAACCACCGCAATAATATCCTCCTCCCAGAACATAGGTTTTGCAATACCGTCGGACACACTTATAAAGGAGATCGGTTCGCTCGTTAGCACTGGTTCGTACAAACACCCTTACATCGGAATCACCGGAATTACCGTGGACTACCTGATCTCAAGGGCAGCTGGGCTTGAAGTGACGTACGGGGTCCTCGTTCAGACGGTCGCGCCCGGGAGCCCGGCCTCAACAGCCGGGCTTCAGGGGGGCACACGCGCCCTGACGGTTCCGGGAGAGAGGTTCTATGTGGGAGGGGATCTGATAGTCGCTGTTGACGGCAACAGGGTCAGATCATTGGACGACCTCGTCTCTTACGTGGATCTAACCGCCGCTCCCGGAGATACCATAGAATTTACGATCATCAGGGGCGAGATTCATATGAGCGTGGACGTGACGCTGGGTTCATACGGCTGATCCCCTCTCCAGTCAACGACGAGCCCCAGGTGGAGATTATTAGTTAACATCCGACCCAGACCCTAAACCGGTCAAAAGCACCTCCGTGTTCTATGCGCTAAGGTTAGATTGCGCTCTTGAACAACTCGCATGGCCTTCCAGGATCCTGCGCCACTGTGCCATCTGGTGTTAGGCATGCTTTTTATTCTTGAATTGTCTGGGTAGTTTTTCCCTCCTTCTCCTGATCCCTGATACAGCAGAGGATATTGCTGCTGCTATAATCAGCACACCTCCGCCTACCTGCGTGGGGGATAGACCTTCCTCGAAGATAATTGTGGCCGCGATAACCGAAGTCGCAACCTCCGCCGTGCTCAATATCGACGCCTTGGACGGTCCGACTAGGCTCAGTCCTTTGAAGAAGAGAGTCAGAGCCAAAACGGTCGACACGAGCGATATCGCTGTTGCCCACAACCAGGCGCTTAGCCCACACCAAAATGCGAAAAAGCCTCCAACCGCCCCGAGCATTCCGAAGCTTGCTGTCGCCCCCCCGAGCACAAAGAACGTGGCGAGCTCACCGCTCACTTCTTTAAGCACCCTGCTGCTTACTATTATGTAGCACGTGTAGACCAACGCCGCCCCAAGAGCGAGCAGTACACCCGTGGAAGCACCCTCGAAGACCGGATCCGCTACGAGCACGATGCCGCACATTGCAGCTGCCAAGTTAAGCAGGACCGTTCCGGAAGGTCTCTCCAAACCTAGCAGGAAGGAGGCGGCAGTCACGAGCGCGGGGTAGGTGTAGAGGATAAGGGAGACCACTGAGACCGGGGCATAGATGAGCGCCGAGAAGTAGAGGGTGGACTGGAGGAAGTAGCCCACTCCCCCGAGCAGTAAGAGGATGGCGACGCACCTCCGGTCGGGGATATGAAGCCTGCCTTTAACTGCGAGGGCAACTCCTAGCAAGGCAAAAGCCATCGCGAACCTGACGAAGAGGAGCTCCCAGACGCCAGCCCCCACGGAGTACGCTAACCTTGCGAATATTGGCAGGAAGCCGAACGCCACCGCGGAGACCAGGATCAGCGCGCTGCCAAGGAATTCTTCAGCGGGTCCGCCTCGGCTAATCTCCAGTCTTCTCCTCCCCATTTTCGGCCGGCTGGCAGACGGAATCAGCCCCCGGGGGCTGCGGTTTGCCTCTTGATGCCGAGGTAGAGCGAACCAAGCTCGGGCGAGTTCAGGAGGTCTTCCGGTGCACCCTCGAAGTTGACCCTGCCGCCGACCATAAGTACCGCCCTGTCGCCGCGCTTGAGGGCCTTGACCGCGTTCTGCTCAACCAGTATCACCGTTATTCCGAGGTCGTCCCTGAGCCTCTTTATCTCATTGAGCACGTCTGTGGCCATCTTGGGGGAAAGGTTGGCGGTCGGCTCGTCGAAGAGCATAGCGTCTGGCTTCCTCATCAATGCCATGGCCATTGCCAGCATCTGCCTCTCCCCGCCGCTCATCGTCCCAGCCTTCCTGCCGAAGAAGTCCTTCAGGAAGGGGTAGAAGCTTGTGACCTCCCTGATGCCATCCTCTATCCTCTTCTTCGGGAGGGTGTAACCTGCCATCGTCAGGTTCTCCTTAACCGTCAGGTTGCCGAAGACATTCCCAACCTGCGGGACATACGCTATCCCCATCCTAGCGACTGCATGGGGTGGCGCGCCTGTGATCTCCTCGCCCTTGAAGAAGACACCGCCCGAGTAGACACTAGTAAGCCCGAAGATGGTCTTCAGCATAGTGCTCTTCCCGGAGCCGTTAGGGCCGACCACAACCGTCGCTTTCCCCTTCTCGAACTTCAGGTCTATGTCGAAGAGGACGTGGAACTTGCCGTAGCCCGCATTCACTCCTTTCAGCTCTATCATAAGATCACTCTGCACTACCAAGATACCCTTCTATCACCCTAGGGTCAGACATCACCTCTTCCCCCTTTCCTCGGGAGATCACTGTTCCGTTTGCCATCGCATAGACATAGTCGACATACTGGAGGGCAATGTCGAGCCTGTGCTCGATGATAAGGAAAGTCAACCCTGCCTCCTTTTTCACCTTCTCTAGGTGCTCGAATACCTTATGCGCTAGCGTTGGGTTCAGCCCAGACGCTGGCTCGTCCATCATTATCATCTTGGCCCCGGTCATCAGGGCCCTGCCAACCTCAAGCAGCTTCAGCTGTCCGCCGCTGAGGGTCCCAGCGGGCTCGTCCTTCAGGTGCGAGAGATTGAGGAGCTCGAGGTTCCTCATCGCAGTTTCGTAGATCTCCCTTTCCCTGTTTATCCACGCCCTCCTTAAAGGCGCCCACAAGAACGACTCGCCTGGGTTCCTGTCCCCGGCTATTAGGAGGTTCTCGAGCACCGAGAGCTTCTGGAATGGTGAGGGGACTTGAAATGTCCTCACGAGCCCCATCTTTGAGATCCTCTCCGGCGGCATGCCAGTTATCTCCTTCCCTTCGAACAGGATGTTACCACCGTCTGGCTTGTAGAACCCAGACACGACATTCAGGAAGGTCGTCTTACCGCTACCGTTCGGTCCGATCAGCATGGTCATCATGCGGGGACTAACTTCGATATCCACGCCGCCGAGCGCGCAAAGCCCCCCAAAAGCCTTCCTAATGCCCTTAGCAGATAGGATCGGTTGGGACAAACTTACCACTTTTTCATTCAAAGTTAACTTCATGCGCCGGAAATATTAGCATTTCTATTGTCTTAAAGTTGCAGGCAATCTCCTTTGCTTTTTAAGCCTAAAAGGGAACAAGAAAAGAGAAAAAATGTAATTTTTGTGCTCTTATTCATTAGGGAGGGCTGAGCCAGGTGACTGAGTCGGAAGTGGCAGTGTACACCCCACTCTTATACCAGCTGTAAGTTGTCGCGTTGACTTGGTAGGGTGCCCAGAACTCGTAATCGGCTATGTTTCTGTCTCCTGCGGCGTTGAGAGTGCAAAGACCGCTGGCGCCGAAAGTTACCTCCGCGACAGGCAGGATCAGCTTCTGTATGGCCTCGGCGTCGTACTTCCCAGCGAGGCTCATCGCCTTCACAACTACATAGAGCTCGTCGTAGATGCCGTAGGCGTAGGGGTCAGCAGTCCTACCCAGCCTCTGCTGTATGTAGTTCCTGACTTTTATGAGGTTGTCTGACTCGGCTGGAGCGAAGTATGTCGAGTCGAAATTCACTTGCACTGCAAATGCTGCTGCGACTGGATCGTCTGTAAGCTGCTGTGAGAGAGCCGACCCGTCACACCCGAACCACTTGACTTGGGAGAGGATCGGGTACTGGCTGGCAGTGCTCATTATCGCTGTGATCTCCTCGAAGGTCACCGCGTAGACTGCTACCTGGTCTGCACCGTATGTACTTACTGCCGTCTGTACATAATTCGCGAGCGTTGCCACCTCAGTGGAGAACTCCTTCGCGTCCTGGTTGTACCTGATGTCCTGCGAGTTGGAATAACTGCCACCTAGCTGCTGGAACCTAGTCTTCGTCGCGTTGACTAGGCCATCCCCGTAAGTGTCGCCCCTCCACATGCATATGATGTACCTTATTCCCTTGCTGTACATCCCCATAGCCATCGCAGGCCCCTGCTTGTCGTCCGAGGGGCAGAACCTGAAGATGTAGTCGTTTGGTATAGCCAAGTCAGGCGCAGTCGAGGAGGGGGAGATGAGTAGGATCTTATTGGTGTCAGCGTAAGTCTTGCAGTTCCTGACCTCCGCGCTCGAGTAGAGCCCGAGCATCACCTTGCATCCCTTGGCAGCTAACGTCTGGACCTTCTGGAGGGCGACATCCGCCTTCGTTTCAGTGTCCTCGAATAGTATCTTTATCGAGTAACCTGCGTTAGTAGCGTTTAGGAGCGAGTTTATCTCGCTCTGCGCTAGTTCTAGAGCCACCCTCGCGTTCTCGCCATACGTTCCCAGTACGCCGCTCAGGGGGAGCGGCGCGCCTATCAGGATCTCCCCCCTTAGTCCACCGGAAGCCCCTTCCATCCTTGGTGCGACAAAGTACCCACCGATTATCCCTATCACCAGCATTGCCACCATTGCCACTACTGCCAATGTAGTTGAGATTCCTTGTTTTTCCATGATTTGGACCACCAATCCTTAAATTTCTTGCTCATCTGACAGATAGATTTATTAATTACATTAAGCGCATATATAGGTTTTTATAAGTATTGGCACATACGGATGGGCATGGCGTTGCTGGATGTAAATGTGATGCTCGATGCAGTCGTCTTCTCGAGCTTGCTGACCCTGCTCTCGTTGGGGCTAACTCTCACCTACTTGACCACGAAAGTACCTAACTTCGCACACGGCAGCATGTCGACTATCGGTATATATGTAAGCCTGATCATGACCAGGGTGCTTGGTACTAACATTTACATTGGCATAGCACCAGCTTTCCTCTTTGCAGGAATGGTGGCAGTGATCCAGTACCTTCTCGTCATTAGGCCTCTGGACAAGAGGAAAGCCTCGATTACAACGATGATGGTCGCAACTATCGCGTTCGAGCTCCTTCTGCTCTCGAGCATGAACATCCTTGCCGACTACCTGTCGAAGACCTTCCTGATCCTCTCTAGATATTTCCAGCTCAACCTATTCGACTTCAAATTCATGGAGGTCAGAGGCGTGGTTCTGGTTGCGCCCCTCATGGTCCTGTTGATCGTCTTTTCGCTCTACCTCCTTTTAGTAAAGACAAAGTTCGGCATTGCGATGCGCGCGACCATAGAGAACGCCCCACTTGCGGGCACCGTTGGGGTGAACTCTGACCTGGTCTATCTCATATCGTGGTTTTTGGCAGGTGGGCTCGCCGGTATAGCCGGTAGCATGCTGCCGCTATGGTTCATTGGGAACCCGGACACTGGAAGCTACTTGCTCATCAGCATATTTGCGGCTTCTGTGGTGGGCGGTCTCTACAACATCTACGGTGCGGTGA
>JASFYL010000063.1 GCA_030055575.1 Thermoproteota archaeon
ATGGGGACAGTCCCATGCGCGGGAATGAATGTGGTATGGACAGGACTGCTAAAGGGGGATACCCCACTTGCGCTGATTATTGCTGCTCTAACCATGATACTCGGGGTAATCACAATACCAGGGATAACCGCCCTACTCGCAGGGATCTATGTTAGTGTGAACGTTATCGACCTGCTCTGGTCCATCGCAACAATCCTTGCAATACCTCTCATTATCGGCATTCTGACGCGTCATTTGCTTGAGATTAAGTTGGGGAAGGCACTGCAGAAATTCCTGCCTGCTTTTCCGCTAGTATCAGCAATCACGGCCATGATTTTGATGTTTTCAATGCTCGCAATAAACATGATGGTGATTCCAAGAGATCTTTCAATAATTGTGCTACTGGTGCTTCCGCCCCTCATCCTCTTTCCTGTTGCTTTCGGGAGCTCCCATCTGATTTGCTCGAAGATCCTCCACCTACCACTGAGGGAGACTATTGCAATAGTCTACAGCTCCGGAATGAAGCATCTACCCCTCGCGATGGGAGTCGCCTTCGCCTCTTTTGGACCTCCAGCAGCCCTCCCAATTGCCATATCTGCAGCATTCCAGACTGTTAATGCTGGTATATTTTATAGGATATTTCAGCGCATCAACAGACCGAACAATTGAGGAGACAAAGAAAGGGAGTATAAGATGATGTGCCCTTTTCCCTGCCTCACCTCTTCGAGATACGAGGTCACTCTGAACTTCAAATTTATCCTTCTGCCGATGTAAAGAAATGCAGTTGAAAACCCAAGGAGGATGGCAGTGCTGAACAACGGATCAAACAAAGAGTTCCCTTTTAAGGCTAGTCGCATCAGGTCATTCGCAAAGGTCAGAGGAGATAGGGCAGAAACTAACTGCCCCCAGTAGGGCACTATTTCGGTCTTTAAGAATATTCCAGCCGAATATTGTACAAGACGGAACAGTTGAATGCTAGAGTAGTAATGCGGGAGCTACCTCAAGATGGTAAATTCTTTGAAATCGCCCTTTGGCATTTCCCATTTAATTTTCAAGTTGTCAACCGAGGCGCCTGGAGGTCCTATTCTGACCTCCTCTCTTCGCTTGTCCCCATCTTGCCAGCGCCCCACGTCGGGATCTTCCAGAAGGTGAAGGTACTTCTGCCTCGGCTTCATGTCGACTCCAATATTTAGAGGGGAAGGAGATTTTTTTAAGTGTAGGACTCGAACCCAAAAAGGAGTGGGCCGGTCCGGACTCGAACCGGAGACCACCGCCGTGTCAGGGCGGTATCCTAACCAAGCTAGACGACCGGCCCGCCGAGTACCGTTTACTCTACTATCAAGTTTGTATATTTATCTTTTCTTCGCAAGAAGAGTCCATCCGAGAGAATGGCAGTTCGTCTTGTGGCAGTCAAACAATTTTTTGCGCCAGGCAATTGAGCTTAATGGCTCATGTTTTCATAACTTTGTCTCTTCGAGCGCCAACACCACGCGAAAACTCTATTACAATTGTTCTCCCGCCGACAAGGTTAAATAGCGAATTTTTGAGACATGCCGTTTCGTAGGGTGGTGCTGGTTGCGGTCTGGATATCTCTCCGAGTTCGGGATGGCAATCTTGGCAATACTCTCCATACTGCTCCTTCTAGTTGACTTCACAGTACCATTGGAGCTAGGATGGAGGCAGCTTATCTATTCTGCTGACCTTATCATATGTTTCATTTTCGCACTTGATTTCGCATTCGATATAAGGTCTGAAAAGGATAAGATGGGTTATCTGAAGTGGCACTGGATCGACCTGCTGGCGATGGTGCCTGCCTATGCCTTCTCCCTGCTCGAGACCTTGACCATCATAAGCGCTGGTCTGAGGTCGCTTAGGTTCATAAGACTTGCGAGGTTCTTGGCGGTTGTTCTCAGGATGAGGAGGAGCAAATTGCTGGTCACTGGACAGAAGCCATCCAAACGTGGTTTGCTTACCTATTTATCCGCCGCGAGCCTAGTCTCTGCCTTCTACCTCATATTCCTGCCGGACCTCGAGTCCATTCCCTACAGCAATTACATAATCGAGTCCATTCTCTCTCTTCTCATACTCTTGGTCGCGCTCATCCTCTCCGAATTTATCTACATCCTCTTTGTCTCCAAGATCGACGACCTTCACTCAAGGGCCTCCGTCGGAAGGCTCGTAAAGGTTGTTTTCATTTTGCTTGCAATCGCCGCGATAATTTCCTTCATATTCAAGGAGCTGATCATATTCGTTACATCCTTCGGCGTTATAGGGCTCCTACTATCCTACTCCCTCGCCCCACTCATATCAAACTTCTTCGCTTGGGTGTACATCAATGTCAGGAAGACCTACATGATTGGCGACAGCGTGAAGATAGGTAGCGTCAGGGGGATAGTCACCGACATCGGATACATTATGACGACCTTGATAGAGATTGGCGACGAGTCTTCATTCTGGTCAGTGACTGGTAGGGTGCTAACAATTCCAAACTCAACTATCCTATCAGAGATAGTTGCGGTCTACGGCAGTCGCCTCTCGCCCGTGAGGGTCGGAGCGGTGACCTTTAACCTCGCATACGAGAGCAACCTCAGCGCTGTGAAGGATATGATAATAAGGTGTGTCGGCGAGTACATCCGTCCAGAGTTAGAAAATATGCGCCAGGCGTGCGAGTCGGGCGGCTGTGCCCCAATGTTCAAAGATGTGATAGAGGCTGGACCAAGGGTGATCTTCACTCCTGAGGCGAGCTGGATCAACGTGACGGTCCTATACCCATATCCTCCTTCAAAGCTTGTTAGGTCGATGAGCGACCTTACCGAGATTATACTGAGTGAGATGAACAAGTACCCTGATGTGGTTAAGTTCCCAATCGGAAGGAGCAGGTAAATATCTACGCCTTCCTCCCCCCTTACTGAGTGGCAAAAATGTAGAAACCTTTATAGGTCAGACTTGATATCAAGGGTAATATCAAAGGTGATATTATGTTTAATTATCCTCAAGGTCTTCCGCCTTTCAGGTATTGGATGCGACATATGGCCACGGTGCCAAAAGGATTCTTGCGTTACCAAGTGCTAGAGCTCTTGAATGAGAAACCCCTTTCCGGCTCCGAGATTATGGACGAGATGGAAAAGAAAACAAACGGAAGCTGGAGGCCCAGCCCTGGCTCTGTTTACCCTCTTCTTGCTTGGCTTCAGGACAACAGTTACATAAAAGAAGTCCCTGCCGACTTTCAAGAAAGCGGAATAAAGCGTTACATGCTTACTGATAAAGGAAAACAACTTTTGGAGGAGCAACGTAAGCTTAGAGAGCGTTTTGCAATGGGTCATAAGATCTTTGCCCCTCCACTCTTTGGAAGTTTGTGGCTTCGCATCCCCTCCAAAGAGGCAGAGGAGCTGAGAACTGCTCTCCACCGGTTGATAAAGGCAATCTTCAATTTGGGAATGGATTTGGAAGCCACGTTTTCAGAGGAAGTATTGAAAGAAACACTGAAGGTACTGAACGAAACCGCCCAGAAGTTTGAAGAAATAGACAAAAAACTGCAGGGTGAAAAGGCATGAGCGGAAACGAGAAAGTGATAGTTGCCCAAGGGTTGACAAAAGTCTTCAATAAAAGTCTGTTCGCTGTGGACCACATAAGCTTTGACGTCAAGAGCGGCGAGATCTTCGGCTTCTTGGGACCAAACGGCGCTGGCAAGACCACCACTATCAACATGCTGATAACTATTCTTAAGCCCACAGAGGGAGAAGCCTCAGTTTTGGGATATGATATTGTAAAACAGGCAAACGAAGTGCGAAAAGTGATTGGAGTTGTACCGCAAGAATACACGGCTGACGAAGACCTAACTGGATACGAGAACATTATGCTATGTGCAGACTTGTACGGCATACCCAGAGAGATAGCGAAGAAACGTGCTCTTGAACTGCTGGAGCTGGTAGAGCTGAGTCAGTTCAAGGACAAGAGGGTCGAGACATACTCCGGTGGAATGCGGCGAAGGCTTGAGCTTGCATGTGGTCTGATCAACAGACCGAGGGTGCTTTTTCTGGACGAACCCACCTTGGGCTTGGATGTTCAGACCAGAGCTGCTACATGGAACTACATCCGCAGGCTCAAGGAGGAATATGGAATGACTGTTTTCATGACCACGCATTATCTAGAGGAGGCTGATGCCCTTTGCGACCGCGTAGCCATTATCGACCATGGTAAGATAGTCGCGTTGGGCACCCCAAAAGAGCTCAAGGAGAGCTTGGGTGGCGACATAATAACCATAAGCATCAAAGAGAATGTGGATGTGAGCGATCTCATCCGCAGTGTTGAGCACGTTAAGGATGTGAGAAACGAGAATGGATTCTACAGGGTAAAGGCTGAGTTTGGAGAGGTGACGGCGCCTCTCATAATCGAGGCGCTGCGAAAAAATGGCTATACCGTGACTAGGCTTTCGCTTACCGAGCCAACTCTAAACGAGGTTTACCTTGAGTATACCGGCAGAGCCCTCCGCGACTCTGAGGAGTCAAAGGAAGCCATCAGGATGCAGAGGCTAATATTGAGGAGGGCTAGAGGAGGGTGAGCAATATGAGCGGAATAAACGATTACAACCCGAGCCTACTGCGCGGCTTATGGGCCCTAACGGTCAGAGAGCTCAAGAAATGGCTGAAGGATCCGCTGATGGTCTTTATGCTCGTGCTTCAGCCCTTAATATGGATGGGACTACTGGGCAAATCAATGAACATAAACGCCATGTTCTCTGTCAGCAGCTTGAGCGGAGTCGCCATACCTGATATTTACATACCGGGGAGCCTCTTGAGACCGCCGGTTAGCGGGACACTTGTCATCCCGGGGAGTTTAATCGCACAACAGCTCCAGCAAACATTTTCCGATGTGGGAGCAAGGATCATGCAAGTTAATTTTGGCGTCACAGATTACTTTAGCTATATGGCTGTCGGCATAGTCTCGATGATTGTTATAATGACTACAGTTTTCAGCGGCATGTCCATAGTGTGGGATAGACGTTTAGGGTTCTTAAATAAGGTGGTGAGTACGCCAGTTTCACGTGCGGCAATAATATTTTCGAAGGTCCTCAACGCGACCTTGAGGGCAATATTTCAGGCAACTGTTATCCTGGCGCTCGCGTACTTGTTGGGGTTGCAGCTGAGCCCAACTTTCACACTGCTCAACCTGTTGGGGATTTATGCGGCGATATTCCTAGTCGGCGTGGGGCTTTCATCAGTCTTTATTGCATTTTCACTGAGATCAACTCGAATGGAGAGACCGATGCAGATAATAAACCTCATCATGATGCCGCTGATGTTTGCAAGCAATATATTCTTTCCCATATCGTTAATGCCTGATTGGATGCAGGCAGTAGCGAAAGTTAACCCATTAAGTTACCTGACAGATGCTGTCAGGCAGCTGACGATATTGCCTTTAGACGGTTCTGTGCTTTTGCTGGACTTCACATATTTGGGCATATTTGCGACTATCTTGTCGGCTATTGGCATAGTACTTTCATGGAAGTATCTAACCAAATGAGACCAACTTTTGCGCGACAACTTTTTTCACAATTTTTTACATTCTCATATATCGCCACTCAAAAAGATCCTTCTGATTTGCATTGCGCCCATTTCGTTTATTCTCTCGCAATTTATTGGGCATTTATTTCTCCTTTAAGGCATAGAGTTAAGATACCATCTAAACAGAGCGGAGAGAGTTTTCCCACACTCTTCTCCCTAACGCACAAAGTTCTTACGTCACACTCTTGGCAGAATTGTTTCTTAATTTCTTCAATGTCAAGACTGAGTAGACCTTTCTCCTTCAAAACCTCGTAGGCGAACTTCAAATACTTCCCCTCGGCGATCCTCGGAACTTCGTATTTGGCGTTCTCCAACCCCTTCTTTGAGACCCAGAATTCGTAGAGCCGCCTTGGACCTTTTGCGGAATTGCATTCCTTGCAGACAAATATAACGTTCTTCTCGTGGTCTGGACCACCATAAGAGCGGGGAAGAATGTGGTCGATAGTCAAGCTGGTTTTCTTCCCACAAAATATGCATTCGTCCTTTTTCTCCCTCTCTTTTATGTATTCTCTTATATCGTTCCAAAATATTTCTCCATCTTGCAACTGCTTGAATTTTTTCATCACGAAGCCCCAGTTTCTCTTACCCATTCCAGCGGATTCGGCGATAATTTTTGCGTACTGCCAAAAGATCAAGTCTCTAAGTGTCTTAATTGCTGGGGGTGGCATTTTTCTCTTCCCAAGGAATAAAGTTTGATAAAATATTTAATAAATTTCTGATTTTTATTCCGAGATCTGGTGGGTCATAAACTACGAGTTGCACATCCCTTGCCTACCTCTGGTACAACCGGATATGAACTCACTTTCGCATTCGCAAGGGTTTTGCAACCTCAAAAACGAAGGTTGCTGGCATTCCAACATTAGAGCCCATGCCGTTAGATGACTTAGAGCCTTTCCATTTCTTCGCATAATTAAAAGCCTATCACAAATTCAGCTCTTTAGTTTAAAGGAGAGCACGGCTCGGATCTTTCCTTCATCAGTCGCATCTTTTCCAGTCAGAACTGTATCCTCTATCACGATCGTCGGGATGTGCTGTGTATTCATCATCAAGAGCTCCGCCAGCGCGTCTGGATCTTCAATGTCCATCTCCGAGACATGAGTTTCATACGATGCTCCGAAATCGGGTAAAACCTTCTGCAGCAGTTTTTTTGCGATCTTACAGTTTGAGCAACCTTCATGCGTGAAGAGCTTGATCATCGATCTGAACACCAATAGTGGGGATTGAAATTTGGGAGAGGCTTAATAAACTTCACGGAAGATAATTTTCACAAATCATCCATACTATCAGGTGGGAAAATTGGGAATGGACGTCCTTGAGGCTATAAAGAGTCGAAGGAGTGTGAGGCGCTACAAAGAGGATCCAGTCCCCAGCGAACTCGTCGAGAGGATTTTGGATGCTGCCAGATGGGCGCCCACTGGGGGTAACATACAGCCCTGGCGGTTCATAGTCGT
>JASFYL010000064.1 GCA_030055575.1 Thermoproteota archaeon
GAAGCATTCTCACCACTCTAGCACAGGCGACGCTGACAAGGACACTTGGCGGTTCAGGGAGGCGGGCGCCGCAGCCTCAGCGCTTCTTGGCGCAGGCAACTCTGCAACCTTCGTATTCAAGGGAATGCCCCCCGAAAAGGCGCTGGATGTTTTCTCCTACATAGGGCCCCACTTGGTGCTCTGCGAGGGGCTCAAGGACTCAGATCTGCCAAAGATCGCCATTGTAGAAGAAGATGAGATTGAGAATGCGTTGCAGCTCCGTTCGCTTGTGGCAGTTGTTGTGGATCATCCAAGATCCATGACGGTCGGCGTTCCAGTTCTTCCCTATGATCCTATCAGTGTGGCGAAATTCGTCGAAGAGCGCTACTTGATGCCGGCTCCCCGGCTGGTTGACCCCTTTGGGAGGCGTATCCATGGGATCAGGATCTCGCTGACGCAGAGGTGCAACCTCAACTGCCTCTACTGCCACCACGAGGGGGAGCTATCATCCTCAGCCGAGATGACAACAGAGGAAGTCGTGAGGGTGATCAGGGTCGCGAGGGATCTCGGCGTGCGGAGGGTAAAGTTCACCGGAGGAGAACCCCTCCTGAGATCTGACTTAGAGGTCATCATCTCATCCTCCTGGTCCTTGGGTCTAGAGGACGTTTCGGTTACTACCAACGGGCAACTCCTAGAGGAGCGGGCGAGTTCGCTATACGGGTCCGGTCTCCGCCGACTGAACATTTCGATCCCAAGCGCAGACCCCAGAACATATCGAGCGGTTACCGGGGGGGATCTTGGGCGCGTCGTATCAGGTCTCTGGGCGGCAAGAAGTCGCGGGATCTCGGTCAAGATAAACACCGTTGTGATGAGGGGCATCAACGACTCTGAAATAGAGAAAATGGTGGAATTCGCCAAGCGGAACGCCTCCTCCCTCCAGTTCGTCGAGCTTGAGGATCTGCGGCTGGAGAAGGGCTTCTTCGAAAAGTACCACGCCGATCTTTCGGGGGTAGAGGCTTTCATCTCACAGATGGCAGACCGGTCAATCGAGAGGGGGGAGATGAACCGGAGGAGGGTGTACTGGATCGGAGACTTTCCGGTCGAGATCGTGCGTCCGGTGAACAATCCGGAATTCTGTTCAGCTTGCACGAGGATAAGGGTTACGAGCGACGGGAAGTTAAAGCCATGCCTGATGAGGGGAGACTTCTTGATAGACCTGCTGGGACCGATGAGGTCGGGATGCCAGGACGATCGCCTGAAGGCGCTCTTCATGGAGGCAGTCTCTAAGAGGACCCCATTCTACAAGTGACTTCCAGTCAACTGCGTCCTTTTTTTGCCTCTGACAAGAATTCGATGTACGGAAGATATTCCAATGCTGCCTTCTTGCGGGATACGTGGTTCTCTTTCGCTATCTCCTGCAGGATTTCTCGCTTGACCCCCCTCTCCTCCTTTGTCAGGCTCAGCATGCTAATCCTCTTAGGGAAACTGTACTTCGTGAACCTGTACTCCCCCCTTCTGGAGAGCGCCGCCCCGCCCGTGGCGAGCTCCAAAGCGTAGCCGATCAGGTCCCATGCTTGCCATCTGGACGCGCGCCCTATGAAGATGTCTGACTTGGAGAGCCAATCAAATGCCTCTTCCCTCTCAACTGTTGACTGGTACTGGTTGGGTATGTTCTCATTAATCCACTGGATCGCCATCTCTGGATCCATAGAAGCCCCCTCAAGCGCGAGTTTGGCTTCCAGGCAGCTCCCAGAGGAGAAGAGATCCTTCATCACCTCAAAAGCTCCCCTCGCCTGGATCCTGCGCTGTAATCCCCTCACGTCGAGCTCGTCAAGACTCTGTTTGCCTGTAGCGAGCATCTGGAAGTCGTTTATCGCCACCCTCAGGTCTCCATTCGAGAACTCGGCGATACGCTCAAGCGCACTTTCGCTTGCGTTTACTCCTGCCTTCTTGGCCACCTTCCTAAGGAAAACTACGATGCTAGGCTTCCTTATCCTCTTGAATGGTATGAGCTCGCAGACTTCGCGAAGGTTCCTGAACCTCGGATCCCATGGATCGTTGGCAGCGAGCACCACTGGATACTTCGCATCCTTTATCGTACTGATTATGGCGGAGAGACCGCCCTTGTCCTCCCTCCCAGAAATTCCGTCGATCTCGTCCATGAATATCAACTTCCCCCTCTTGCCGAAGAGCGATCCCTGGGCAGCCGCCCCTCCAGCTACCCTCTCGACCAGTTCTTCGGTTCTGAAGTCGCTCGCATTCATCTCGATGAGTTCTAGGTCCAGAGCTTCTGCGACGAGCTCCACCGATAGCGTCTTGCCAGTCCCAGGCGGTCCGTGGACCAGGGCGGCCCTCTTCAGCCCTCCCTCTCCCTGCAGCCTCCCCTTGACCCACTTCATTAGCTGCTCTGCAGAAGTGTAGTTTCCGACGATCTCCTGCAGGCTCGTGGGTTTGAACCTCTCAGACCAGGGGAGCCCCTCGGCGCTCAATTTTTCTTCACCTGCCCAAGTTGGCGATCTTTGCAAGCATCCAGTTGATCTGTATTTCGTCACTCCCCCCCTGGAGGAGTCGGAACTCCGCCTCCCCGACCGCCTCTATGATCCTGAGCTTCGACTTTTCTTCGATGTTGAGGTTCAATACCTCCCGGTGAACCTGCCTCACAACATCAAGGCCAGAGAGTCCGTACTCCACCATGAGCCCGACAACCCTCTCCCTCGCCGTCCTGAAATCTCCTGAGAGGGCTTCACTCAAAACCTCCTTTATCTCCTTGGGGCTGACCTTCCCTGCTATCCGAAAGATCACGTTCTCGTCGATTACCTCGGATGTGGCTGCAGCAGCCTGAAGCGTGTTTATCACCTTTCTCAGGTCGCCGTTGCCCACGTAGACGAGCGCGTCTACGCCCTTCTGGGTGATCTCCACACCTTCCAACTTGCATATGTATCCTATCCTGGCTTTCACATCCTCAGGCTTCAGGGGGACGAACCTAAAGAATGCGCACCTGGACTGGATAGGTTCTATGATACGGCTGAAGTAGTTACAGCAGAGTATGAACCTGCAAGTCCCAGTGTACATCTCCATCGTCCTCCTCAGCGCCTGCTGCGCGTCCGCAGTAAGATTGTCCGCCTCGTCCAAGACGAGTATCTTAAAGGGCGCATCAGCCATTCCGACGGTCCTCGCGAAGTCCTTAACAGTCGTCCTGATCACGTCAATACCCCTCTCGTCACTGGCATTGAGCTCAAGGTAGTTCTTCCTGTAGTCCTTACCGAAGAGGTCGCTAGCCAAACACATCGCCGCCGTCGTCTTCCCGGTGCCTGGGGTTCCCGCGAAGAGGCAGTGGGGCATCGACCTCTCCTTGACGAACCGCTTGAGCCTCTCTACAATGTCGCTCTGGTTCACAATGGCGTCGAGCGTCCTCGGTCTGTACTTCTCAGTCCACATAACTTCATGTGTGCTCAAAAGCCCCCCCTCCTGATTCGATCTTAATTAGAACATATTTAACCCACACGGAGGACTCCCACATGGGTATTAGGCTTCCTGCAGCCTTTTGCCCACGCGTTGCTCCCCACAGACAATCCCACACATACTTGTGAGGCTCGTAGTACAGAATTGTGCACCTGACTCCCCTGAATAACACAGTCACAGGAATTAATCCGACAAAACAAATATCAGTGCATTTCTCCCCCTTTTATCGGAGGGAGTCGTTTGCGTCTGGTTAGGGACATACCCGTCACGGCATTCTACACCGCACTGGTGTCTGTTTCCACAGTAGCATTCACGATATATGTCCCGGCTACCAGGGGATACTTCAACATTGGGGAGGCCGCAGTCTACACCGCCGCCCTCCTTGGGGGGGCAAGAATCGGCGCATTCGCAGGTGGAGTCGGTTCCATGCTCGCGGATCTTATACTTGGGTATTACCTCTTTGCTCCGGCAACCTTGGTAATCAAGGGGATGGAAGGAGGGATCCTCGGACTCCTGTCGTCGAGACCGCCTGCCCTCTCCCACAAGGCGTGGAGGGCGATCTCCCTCGCGGCAAGCTTGGGGGTCTTCTTGATGGTGACTACGATCGGAGCGGTCTTCTATTCCGGATTCTCAGAGGTGTCAGTCGGTCTGCCCTGGTTCATGTCACTCAACTTTACTGCGGAGCTGTCTTTCTTCTTCTGGGTATTGATCGGCGGAGTCGCCTCCTCCTTTGTAGCATGTACATCCCTATTATCCAAGCCGGAGTCAGGCTACCTGGTCCTCTCCTCGCTCTTGGCAGGGTCTGTAATGGTGGCGGGGTACTTCCTCTACGAGCAGCTCCTACTTGGATATGTTGCAATAGCAGAGATCCCTTTCAACATAGGACAGGTGATTATCGGCATCATAATTGCAGTCCCCGCATACGCCTCGCTAAAGGCAATAAAACGCCCGAAGATGTGATCCATCCGTCCAAGCTTGCAGGAACCCTGCTGAAGCCACCCTGCCCTCCGAAGAGTTTAAACCGTATGGCGCGTATTCCAGTTTGGTCTGACCAGCAAATGCCATCTACCCCCTCCGAGAGCATCAGATACTCGCAGTTCTTCTACGAAGAAGAGGAGGTCAGCGTGGTCTTCACCAAGGCGTTTCCGTCGGTCATGATAGGAGGAGTGCCTGTTGGACCATTTGAGGAAGGTAGGGATGCACGCGTCCCGTTCTGGGTTGCGAGGATACTTGAAGCGGAGGGCTTTGTCAAGATAGTTGACGGCGATGCCCAGCCCCTGAAGCCGAGCGACCTCTACAAGCTCTGCTGGAAGGAAGAACGTAACGAGGGGCTGTCCAAGCTCCCAAAACACTTTTACCCTAGGCTGAGGCTACTCTTGGCTTCGCTGAATGAGGCCATCAAGGATAACCCTACGCACACGGTGCTCAGCGAACACCAGCAGTCCAACATGAAGGCAAAGGATCTTGTGACCTGCCGCCTCCAGAAGATACTCCAACTAGCAATGGAGAGGAATCCGTCAAAAACCTCGATCGATCTTTTGGAGCCGGAAGAGCTCGCGCTATACAACACTATCCGGACGGGGATCGAGGAATGGAGGAAGAGGATTACTTCGCCGGAGTGATTAGAAATGGTTGAAGCCGCCGAGGTTGTGGACTACCGAGAACGTTTCGTCAGCTTCCTGAAAGAGTTCCAAGACAAAAACGGTGACTTTAAGTATCGGGATGCAGCCTCCGCCCTGCCCTTGCAGGGGAAGACATCGCTCGTGGTCGACTTTGAGGATCTGATTTCTTATGACCCTGACCTAGCCAAGGAGATCAAAGATCACCCAATCGAGCTCTTCCCGAAACTGAACGCTGCGATTCACGACCTGATGCGGGTGGAGAACATGCAGTACGCCTCAAAGGTCAAGAGCTTCAAAGTAAGGTTTAGGAAGCTCGACGAGGTCGTTCCGCTCCGGTCCCTAAAGTCGGCACATATGGGGAAGCTCATAATGGTGGAGGGGATAATCACGAGAGCCTCGGCGGTGAAGCAGCTCCTGAAGACCGCGGTCTTCCAGTGCTCGAGGTGCGGAGAGAAGATTGTTCTCGAGCAAACAGGGAGCATCCTGATGCCGCCCTCCCAGTGCTCAAACCAGGACTGCGGCAGGAAGGGATTCTTCCGGCTCATCCCAGAGGAGTCCTCGTTCATCGACTGGCAGATGATTTCGATACAGGAGAAGCCTGAGGAGCTTCCTCCAGGACAGCTGCCGCGCTCTGTGGAGGGCGTGCTCCAGGGAGATATAGTCGACATCTCGCGTCCGGGTGACAGGATCTCGCTTGTGGGCATACTACAGGCAAAGCAGGAGTTTACGTCGAAAGGCTTCAGGCTCGCCACATTCTCCTCGGCTTTGGAAGCGAACCACCTCGAAGTAGCCGAAAGGGGGACCGAGGAGGTGACGATCACCCCTGAGGACGAGAAGGCGATAAAGAGCATCGCCTCTGATCCGAACCTCTATGACAAGCTAATCAGCTCGATCGCCCCGTCGATCTACGACTATGAGGAGATAAAGGAGGCAGTGGCATACCAGCTTGCAGGCGGCGTGACCAAGACCATGCCCGACGGCATCAAGATCAGGGGTGACATAAACATCCTGCTCGTGGGCGACCCGGGGACCGCGAAGTCACAGCTCCTCCAGTACGTCTCGAGGATAGCCCCCCGCGGCGTTTACACCTCCGGGAAGGGATCTACCGCCGCGGGTCTGACCGCCACTGTGGTTAGGGACAAGAACACGGGGGAGTTTTTCTTGGAGGCCGGAGCTTTGGTTATCGCAGACAAGGGGATAGCGTGCATTGACGAGATTGACAAGATGCGTCCAGAGGACAGGTCTGCAATACATGAAGCGATGGAGCAACAGACTATAAGCATAGCGAAAGCTGGCATAGTCGTCCAGCTCAACGCGAGGAGCAGCATCCTCGCTGCCGCAAACCCGAGCTTCGGCAGATACGTGCCTCAGAAGACCATCTCCGAGAACATCAATGATCTCCCCGTGACTATCCTGTCGAGATTCGACCTCATATTCACGCTGCTGGATCGCCCGGAGGAGAACAGAGACAGGATGATGACCGAGCACATACTGAACCTCCACCGCGGGATACGCGCAGTAAAGGAGTCGCCTATCCCGCCAGACCTCCTGAAGAAGTACATCTACTACGTGAGGAAGCATGGGTCACCTAAAATAAGCGAGGAGGCGAGCAGAGCCATCGAGGATTTCTTTCTCGAGATGAGGGCCATGGGACAGGGAGCGGACTCACCAGTTCCGATAACCATGAGACAACTCGAGGCTGTGGTCAGGCTGTCTGAGGCCAGAGCTAAACTGGCCCTCAAGGAAGAGGTCTCGAAGGATGACGTGCAGGTGGTCATCAGGCTGCTCAAGACATTTCTGAGACAGGTCGGGATGGATTCCTCTACAGGCAAGATCGACATAGACACGATCATGGTCGGGCGCCCCAAGTCCCAAGGAGACAAGATGTCCCAGCTCTTTGACATATTCATAACAATGGAGCGG
>JASFYL010000065.1 GCA_030055575.1 Thermoproteota archaeon
CTGTAACCTCGTTGGAGGAACGGATAAGGCTAAAATCAGCGCAGCTCGAGGACATTAAAGGTGCGATTGTGCAGAGGAAGAAGGAGGCTGAAGCGCTCTGGCTGGATTACTTGACCGAGAAGGAGCGGCTCAGGGAACTGTTCTCTTCCCAAGCTCTGAGGGAGAGGGCAGCCTCGGGCGATCGATTGGATTCTCTAGTAAAGTCTTATGTCGCCGTAATGGTCGACGAGGCCGTGATGCGCTACAGAGAGGGCGAGCTGGAACAAGAGCTCCGGGATCTCTACTCAGACCTGGAGGAGGCTAAGCGCCTACTTGAGGACTCGAGGGTCTCTGCGGTCGGCGCGGGTGATCGGATCCAGACATCGAGGACAATTTTGGAGATCTCTGAAGAGATCCGATTCGTCAATGCACACCTTCTCTCTCTCGGGGAAGTGCCTGAGGATGCGCCCTCGATGTATCAAGCCTATCAGAAGACCTACCAGGAACTGAAGCAAAAGGCATCGGTAGTCGGAGAGAACAGGAAACACCTGATAGAGGAGATTGCAGAGAGGAAACGCGTTTGGAAGGAGATCCTAGAGAAGCTCATTCTCGAGATAAACCCCGTTTACAGGAGTGTGCTGAGCAAGGTGGGTGGTACAGGCGATGTTCGGCTCTCAAATATGGACGATCCCGAGAAGGCTGGTCTGGAGGTTACGGTGGGATTCAGGGGGGCTTCCCCTGTTCTGCTGGATGCCTATGCCCAGAGCGGCGGAGAGCGCGCGGTCGCGACGATGGCATTCCTTCTTGCACTTCAGCACCAGCTAAAGTCCCCTGTGAGGGCTGTCGATGAGTTTGACGTCCACATGGATCCTTTCAACAGGGAAGCGATGATGAGGATGCTATTCGCCTTCATGCGTGAGAATTCTGATGTCCAGTTCATAGTGATCACACCAAGCCAGCTTAGCGCAGTTGGGGAGTTTGCTAACATAATCTTCGTGCAGAATGTGCATGGTAGGTCGGAGGTGGCCAGGGCTGCCGCACCAAGCACGTAGCGAGGAGTATTACGAGGAGCTCGCGAGGATAATAAACCTCTGCCAGAGCATTAGCACCAAGAGCGACGACCCCTTCCTGGTCGACATACCACAGAAGCTCATGGTTCTGAAGCGCCTCCTACCAAAGTGGAAGCTGATAGACGAGCTGTTGATGGACGCCGAGGCGATAAGGGAGCTCTCCATGATGGTCAAGCTCCAGAGCGACTGGGTGAAGCGTCGAGCTTCCGGGCTTTTCGTGGATCCCTTCCTCGTCGAGGTGAAGATAAAGCTCCTAAGCAAGGAGACTCTTGCAAATTCCGTCCTTGCCTCATGGCATCCGTTAGTGGCACTGGATCAGATCACCCCGGAGCGTTTGCAGCAGGCACTAGATTACTGGAACTCGCTCCTCCCGCTCTCGCAGCGGGCGCAGGAAATCTTGCCTGACCAGGACTCCGGGGACAGGACCGTAGAGATCTCCGAGCTCATTAGGCTGAGGTTCATCTCGGATCGCACATTCAACGAGGAGATGACTCGTATGCGCCAGCGTTTGGTGGAAGAGACCAAGTCAGGACCTGTGGACTACTGGAAGCTGGTGCTCGCGCCCACTTACGAGGAGACTGTGATGAACGCCTACAACCTTTCATTCCTAGTCTCAAAAGGGCTCGCCAACCTGATAATAAACCCGGTCGAAGAGACCATAAAGGTAGAGGCGTCCGACGGCTGTGAGGACAGGAAGGGCGGGCGCTCAGTTGTTATCAGCATAAGCTACGAGAAATGGAGGTCTCTAGTCAGCGGGGGGACGGCCAATTAGTGATGATGCAGCAATCTCCAAGAAGCTTAAGAAGGCAGCACAGCTTCTCCTGTACCAGCACCACCGTTTGCCTGGGGTCAAGGGATACGAGCTTAGAAAGTACCTAGGTAGAGATTACTTAGAGGTGATCTCGCTCCTCCAAAGAAAACTGGACGACCTTGGTCTAGAGGTGAAGGCTGTTTATGCAGACGGACTTGACCACCCTGCCCCCAGCCTAGACGAGTTGGACCAGGCAAGGTTCTACGTTATATCGAAGGCACCACTTCATACAGGGGACGCCTCACTCTCGGGGTGGCGGATAGACACCCTCGCCGTGTTCGCCGCCACGATAGCATTTCTCACATCTAAGCAGGGTAAAGCCCCGAGGAGGGATGTTGAGGAGCTCCTGCAGGAGAAGTTCCCCTACTGGAAGGTGGATCAGGACCTGAACAGGTTCATCAGGAAAGGGTACTTGGACGAGGACCAAGGCGGTACGCTCTTCATCGGATGGAGAACGAGAGTGGAGATCGACAGGAAGCGCCTCTTGGACATGGTGGCAGGATCTTCTCCCGAGAAGGTCGAGTGATGCCGTTCATATCAACTTGGCTTCGCACAGCGGTCCTCCCTTTCCTGACGCCTGGCTCTGAAGCGGCTCTTAAGCGCGCTTCTCTCCTCTTTAATTATGAGGTCCACTAACGTGTCTAGGTCCCCCACCTTCATCGTCGCGAGCGTGAAGACGACCGGCTTAGGGAGGTTTCTGGACGCTATCGCAAGCGCCGCCGCCAGCCCAAATTCCTCTACGAGCGCCCCTGTCTCTACCGCCTCCTTGAGCATCGCCTTGTGCTTCTCAGAGACCCTCCCAAGCTCTGACATCTCGGCTGCCATCTGAGCCACCTCGCTCGGATCCTCGTCCAGCAGCCCCAGCTTCCGGGACCCGCACTCAGGACACTTGAATCCGTCAACAAAGCTCTTCATCTTTACGCTCTGAGAGAACCTGAAGCAGTCCGTACAGACCGCTATCCTCGCTTCGTTAAGCAGCCTTGCCTTGGTGGACTCAATCATTAGCCGCCTAAGCCTGTCGGCAGGCACAAGATCGGTCTTCCAGCTCAGTTCCCTTATCCCGATCCTGGATATCGGGGAGATCGGCAGCTCTGGGTTCATCACGCTTACCCTGAACCTACCTTCCCTTATGCCCTTGACGACTGAAACCAGCCCTTCAAGGTCGAGGTCCTTGGAAAAGACCTCACTCATTGCCTCCTCGAAGACTATCGTCCCCTTGAGGTTCTCCACGAGCTGTGCCGAGCCGAGATCCCCAATCTCGGCATCCTTGCTAATGACCCCCATCCTCTTAGCTACATGGATCAGCCTTCTCCTGAAGAGCCCTGTCCGCTCTACAGCAGCCTTTGCGATGTGCACAGCCTCTCCAGGATCCAAGTTTCTCAACATCTCTGCTACAAGAATAGGATTCATGTTTGCCTTCAAGAAGACCCTATAAGCGTCCTGAGAGGTGCCTACCCCCGAGCCTGTCCTCTGCGTGATTAGGTACCCAAGCACCCTGGAGAGGGCTTTGTTTATCATCAATCCGAAGGCACAGCTTATTATGATGTACCCCTCCCACCCCTCGACCGTAACATTTTCGTCAGTCGGGATGTCCCACCTTCCTTCTGCCTGCTCCTTCACCTCCCTGAGCGCCCGGCGGAGGGTCTCAACTGAGACTGGATACTCCTTTCTTGTCCCATCAATCGCCTCTTCGTAACTGCCTCCGCCCCTTATCACACAGGCGACTTTACCCCTGATCCTTCCGACCTCCTGCGCGATCTCAAAAGGCACTGGTATCTCGTCACCTATCCAGTCTGGTATCGCCCCCGTCGGATCCTCCTCACTTCTGACATAGACCGTATTCTTGTAGACCTGGATTATCTTCCATGGCGAACCCCTGACAATGAACTTGACGCCTGGCTCTCCGTACTCTGCCACAAATGCCTCGTCGAGAAGCCCTATTGCCTCGTCATTCTGCTCGTCTATTACAACATAATGCCTTTCTTCAGGTATCATGGATAGGTTTTCGAAGTAGTACTCGTATAGGGGGTCAGCTGGTCTCGTCTTTATAAACATCCCTTCGTCTGGCAAGAAGAGCGCCAGCCTCGGCCTCCTTCCGCTCATGTACTCAAGCACTGCCTTGATCCTTTTTTCCTCAAGGCTCGAGAAGGGCGCTGCCCTCCTCAGTATGGAGAGCACCTCGTCTATGCTTCTCCTCCCTTCCTCGAGCAGTATCCCCGCAAGCTGATGCGCGAGAACATCGTAAGGGTTTTCGATGCTTCTGACCTCCTCCAGCTCCTCCCTGAGTGCCCTCCTTACGATGACCGCAGATTCAAGTGCATCGTCGGAGTCCATAGTGACTATCACGCCCCTTGAGACCCCTCCTACCCAATGTCCTGAGCGCCCCACCCTTTGTAGGATTCTAGTTACCTGTCTGGGGGAGTTGTACTGTATCACGAGGTCGACATTACCAATGTCGATCCCGAGCTCGAGCGACGAGGTGCATACAACCCCTCTCAGCTCCCCCCTCTTCAAACTGGTCTCGACCTCTATCCTGGACGACTTGGCTAGGCTCCCGTGGTGGATGCTTATTGGTGTATTTATGTCCCAGATCCTGAAGCGGCTTGCGAGCGCCTCTGCCTCCGACCTCGTGTTAGTGAATATCAGCGTTGACCTGTTCTTCTCTATCAGCTCCTTGATCATCCTGAGTCTCGCTGCAACTTCTGGGAATGTCGCGAGCCTCTCTGCAAGCTCGTAGTCTTCAGGTACTGCCTCGGGCAGGAGGACGTCGAGAACCAGGTGCTTGGCCACAGGTACCCTCACGATCTCGCACTTTCTCCCATCGCCAACCAGGAACCTTGCCACCCTCTCGGGAGAGCCTATGGTCGCCGAGAGCCCGATGATCTGGGGCTCGACAGCTGTTATCTCTCTCAGCCTCTCGAGTGCAACGGTAAGCTGCGTCCCCCTCTTGTCGTTGGCTAGCTCGTGGATCTCGTCCACGATTATCCATCTGACCTTAGAGAGTAATTTCCTGAGGTTTCTGCCCGGCAGCATCGCTTGGAGCGTCTCGGGAGTGGTGATCATGATATCGGGCGGCGCTAATGCCTGGCGTCCTCTTTCTTTCGTCTCAGTATCGCCGTGCCTGACCGAAACCTTGAGGTCTAGCCTGCTGCACCACCAGTGGAGCCTATCGAGCAGATCCCTGTTCAGTGCCCTAAGGGGGGATATATAGAGCACTCTGATTCCTCCACCGCCTCCTTCCCTGATCATGCGATCGAGGACGGGGAGGAAAGCTGCCTCTGTCTTCCCAGTTCCGGTCGGGGCTATTATTAGCACATTCTTTCCGTCCATTATCACTGGGATTGCTTTTGCCTGCGGCTCGGTGAATTCCCTAAACCCCTTCTCCAGTATGATCCTCTGGAGCGGCTTCGAGAAGACGGTAATAGGATCCTCCATATTGACACTTCAGGGTTAGTTGGAAGTCACCTATATAAAAATCGCCAACATCCCTCCTCGCAAGCTCATGTTTATAATCTCCTGAAACGGATCTCGTCGCATGATCCAAATCGGGGTTCTAACGACATACGATCCAGTTCCCAGAGAGGTAGAAGAGAAGGCTAGGGAGCTTGGAAAGCAACTCGCAAGGAGGGGGTGTATCGTAGTAACAGGTGGGAACGGTGGTCTGATGAGGGTTGTCTCGGAGGCAGCCTACAGGGCAGGAGGGATCACGGTAGGGATAATTGCAAGTGAGCTGGAGAATATCTCTTCGGATCATCCTTGGCATAACCCATACAACCTGGTTCGTGTCGCAACGGGTCAGACATTCACTTCAAGGAGCTCAATAGTCGTGAGGAGCAGCGATGCCGTCATACTTCTAGCCGGTGGCATCGGTTCAATGACCGAGATTTGCATCGCTTACAACCTCAAGAAACCGATAGTTGTCTTGACCGGAACAGGGATGTTGGCAGACAGGCTCCTTGGTCTCTTCCCGGACGGCTACTTGGATCACAGGAAGATCGTGAGCCTCCACTTCGAAAGCGATCCTTGCAAAGCAGCTGACTTGGCAATCAGGCTGGCTGAAGAGAACTCGACGGGCGGTATCGTCAAGTAGGCTCAAATTTCTTTGAAGCCAGATAGTCGAAGGCAGCGAGTCCGGCAACAGCGCCCTGCCCAGCAGAGATTATCGCCTGTCCGTATGGCAGATCTGTGATCTCGCCTGCTGCGAATACGCCCTCACAGCTCGTCCGCTGAAGCTTGTCCACGACAACTTGACCCCGTTCGTTGGTCTTGACTAACCCTTTAAGGTAATCCACCTTTAATTCTCTCCCTATCTCCACGAAAACCCTCTGCACAACCAGGTCCGATCTCCTTCCGGTATTGAGATCCTCGACAGTGATCGCCTCTACCTTGTCCTTCCCCTTAATCTCTTTGACGACGGTGTCCCTCATCATCTCCACGTTCCCAAGACGCTTGACCCTCTCGACTAGGAGCCCGTCTGCTCTGTAATCCGATCTCCTGTGGAGCAGATAGACCTTAGTAGCATACTTAGAGAGCAGCTCCGCGCTCTGGAATGCAGCATTGCCCCCTCCAACTACTGCGACAACCTTGTTCTTCGTAAGGGGCGCGTCACATGTCGCGCAGACGAAAACTCCCTTCCCGAAGAACTCCTTCTCCCCAGGGATGTCGAGCCTCTTGTGGGAGCTACCCCCTGTTGCTATCACCGTCCTGCTCAACAGTTCCCTCTCCTCACACTCGATCCTGAAGAGATCGCTTTCCCTGCTAACCGCCCTTACGGTGTCGTAGGCGATATCCACCCCGAGGTCAGATAGCTGCTGCTCGAAGTAGTCTGCCAGCCTGCCCCCCGACCTTTCTACGAACCCCGGGTAGTTTTCGATGTTAGCGGTCAGCAGCACCTGCCCGCCGATGTCCTTGGTTATCAGGATCGTCCTCAACAGTTTTCTCTTGGTGTATATCGCCGCAGTCACCCCCGCTGGTCCGCCTCCTATTACCGCCACATCGTATACAGCGTCCATCAGTAACACGCCCCGCCAAGAATATTGGCTTAGGATGCTTTATTAGTGATCTCTCCA
>JASFYL010000066.1 GCA_030055575.1 Thermoproteota archaeon
GCCATAGCCGCCCTCCTCCTTGCCGTATCGTCTGCGATGACCTGCTTCTACTCTCTTCGTTTGCTATGGTACACATTCGTGGCGCCAGCGAGGAGGGGAGTGCACGGCAAAGAAGCATGGCTCTTGGTGGCGCCGGCACTGCTGCTTTCTGGGCTTACCTTGTTCCTAGGGTTCTTCGGCCAGTCTATAGAGCACTTCATAAGCGAATCATTGTCTCACGCTCTGGGTCTATCGGAATCCCACAATTCTAATGTCTATGCCGCGCTCTCTCTGAGCGCCTTCGCCCTCCTGATAGGTCTTGGTGCGGCTTACCTACTTTACTTCAGGAAGCTTAGCTCTGCAATTGGGCTTGCCAGGCTCACAAGGGGGCTGAGGCATGCCCTGATGAAGCGCCCGGTCGACCGCACATATTCTTTGGTAAGCGGGGCAGTCAAAAAGATCTCAAGAGGCGCATACTCTTTCGAGGGCTTTCTAGACAATTCCAGTCAGGCACTCGCGCGCACCACCTTGGACTCAGCCAGGCGCCTGAGCCGTGTGCACTCAGGGGATCTGAACCGATACCTAAGCATAGCTGCTGCGCTTCTGCTACTTTTGATCGGATTTCTACTGCTGGTGAGCTCGATATGAACCTCTTTTACCTCGTTCTCATTCCGCTGCTCTCGATCCCAATTATCTATTTCACAGGGGCACGCCTCAACGGAAAGGTCGGTTATGCGGCTGCAATTGCGCCCCTGGCTGGCGCAGCCCAAACCGCCCTGCTGTATCCGTCATTGCTTGCAGGCGAGAAGGTCGTCTCTGAGATCGGGTGGATTAACTACCTCGGTCTGGATATAAATTTCAACCTCTCCATCGACGGGATTAGCCTGATCTATGCGCTTTCAATCTCTTCCGTCTCGGCAGCCGTCTGCCTGTACTCTGTAAAGTACATGGACCACAGGATCTCTGAATTGGGTCTCGAAGGGCAGGAGAGGATGAGGGCTTTTTCAAGGTTCTATGCGGTTTACTTGGTTTTCTATCTGGGGATGATAGGGGCAGTAATTTCGACCAACGTGATACAGTTCTACATCTTCTATGAACTCATACTGATCAGCACCTGGCTGCTTATCCACATGTTCGGGTACGGCGAGAAAGAGAGGATTGCCCTCGTGTACTTCATTTGGACCCACATAAGCGGCATGCTCGTCCTAATCGGATTTGTTTACCATTACATGGAGAGCGGCAGCATATCCATCGAGTCCTTTCAGGGTCTCTCGGTCGCCTCCTACCTCCTCGTAGCGGGTTTCTGCGTCAAGATGGCTGCATTCGGGCTCCACACCTGGCTGCCCTTGGCACACGGCGAGGCTCCCACCCCGATAAGTGCACTGCTGAGCCCTGTCACGATAGGCATAGGCGCATACGGCATCCTTAGGATGGCTTTGCCTGCGGTTGCCGACCTCTCGATCTGGATAGCCTTGTGGGCGCTGGTGACCATTGTGTACGGGGGGCTCGTGGCACTGACCGAGGACGACATGAAAAGGCTTTTGGCATACTCCAGCATAAGTCATATGGGTTACATGCTGTTGGGGATCGCTTCCATAACCTATGTTGGATCAGTCGGCGTGGTCTACCACTACCTGACTCATGCGTTCCTGAAAGCGGTTCTGTTCATGACCGCAGGCGTCCTGATGATGCAACTCCATGGGGTTAGGCGCGTGAGCATGATGGGGGGCCTTGCCGCAAAGACCCCTGTGGCTGCGTTCTTCCTTGCATCCGGATTCCTTGGGCTGGCAGGCTTCCCCCCGTTTTCCGGCTTCAATTCCAAGCTGATCATCCTCACCGGTGCCTTTCTGGGAGCTGGCGACCCAACATATCTGGCAATAGTGGCCGGTGCTGCGTTTTCATCGATTCTGACCATCGCTTACGGGGCTGAGGCGATCCGCAAGTCGATGTTTGGACCTGCTAGGGATGACCTCAAGATGGAAAAGGCTGAGGTAACCATGCTCATCCCGATCGCTGCAATGCTGATCCTATCCTTGGTATTCTTCTTCCTGCCTTGGTTGGTCTGGGTTCCACTGGGGGGCTGAGAACGTGCTGGTAAAAGTTCTCTTCACTGCCTTTGTCTCGTTTTTGGTCTACGTCTCTCTCGTGGGCAGCCTAGGTACGGACGAACTAATAATCGGGTTAGTAATCGCGGCGATAGTGGGCATAATCACGCGAAACCTCCTGGTCTCGGATGAGAAAAAAGTTCTAAATCCAAGGCGGTGGCTTAGCGCGCTGCGGTATCTGGCAGTCTATTGGTTCTACTATGAACCGATTGCCCACTGGGACGTGGTCAAGAGGGTGTTCACGATGAATCTGCGTCCTTCGATTGTCCGCGTACCATATTCGCTAAAGAGTGAATATGGGGTGACTGCGGTTGGCAATTCGATCACAAACACGCCTGGGACCGTTGTAGTCGATGTGGACGAGAGGAGGGGGTACTACTACGTCCACTGGATTAACGCCCCCTCTGTGGAGGAGGAGTTCTGCTACAATAACATAAGCAAGGGGTTTGAGGGGCTGGTGAGGCGTTTCCTATGCTAGACATCATTCTTCTATTCTCTTTAGGGATGTTCATAACAACGATAACCCTGTCGATGTACCGGATGGTAGTTGGGCCCACGATCCCGGACAGGATGCTTGCGTTGGATGTGATCTCGTACGGCCTGACGGTGGTGATGGGCATAATCGCCGTGATCTCGGGGTCCCCATACTTGATCGTTATCAGTTTTTCCTTGGCGCTTTGGTTCTTCATTGGTGCGCTGTATGTGGCAAGGTATATGGAAGGTGAGCAAATTGGTGACTGAGATCTCTCTGGCGATAGGCGTCTTCCTTCTAGTCCTCGGCGGAGTCCTCAGCATCATCGGTGCGATCGGGCTACTTCGTTTCCCCTCCTATTTTGTAAGGATCCACGCGGTCACAGTCTCAGTAATAGGCGGATCAGTCGTGCCGCTCATAGGCGTGGCGTTCCTGTCCTACGGTGTCCACGGCCAGGAGGGGGTCGTCACGTCTCTCGGCGCGCTAGGAACAGCAGCCTTCATCTTCCTTACCGCACCTGTATCCTCGCACGCGATCGCCAGGGCTGCAGCCCGGATGCGGATCCCCCGCCAGCCCCTCGAACGCGACCATCTTGAGGAGGATGGCAGATGATCGCGACGATCGAACTGGTCATAGACCTGCTGCTCGCTTTCTGCGTTGTCCTCACGGCTGCTATTGTATTCACCAAAGACCTGCTGCTGGCAGTAGTGCTCGCAGGCGCAGAAGGCGTCCTCGTGGCTACGGTGTTCTACCTTCTCCTCGCCCCAGACATCGCCTTGGTCCAAGTGGCTGCCGGGGTCGGCATATCCACCGCATTCTTCATCGTCGGTCTCAGAAAGATAGGGAGGAGAGAGGAATGAGCGGCTGGAGGGGGTCACTTCTCGGAGTCCTGTTCGTTGCTTCGATGAGTTCGATTCTGGTATATGCCTTCTTAGGCTACCCCGAACTGGGCTTCGTGAGACCGCTGGGGGAGTTCTACCTATTCAATACTTACAACTTTGAGAACCAGGATTGGTGGTCCGCCTCCCCGAACGCCGTTACAGGGCTGCTCTGGGACTACCGGGGTTATGACACGCTCTACGAGACGATGGTCTTCTACGTGGGGATAGTTGCTGTCGCGATGTTCTTCGAGGGGCACGCGAAGCTGACAAAAACGGGGGGCATGACCGTAATAGTGAGGGCGACCGCACGGATGGTCTTCGTGTTCATACTGACCTCCGCTTTTGCAATAACGATCTTCAGCATAAAGACCCCAGGGGGCGGGTTCCAGGGCGGATCCATAATGGCTATAGCTTACATCGCCATCATCGTAGCCCTCTCAAAGGGGTTCCTGCCCGAGATGAACATAGACCTGGAAAAAGCGCACATCGCAAAGATCATTGGGCTAGCGCTGATCGCGGGTCTGACAATCGTACCTGTGGTCTACTCTCTGGCATCCGGCTCGGTCGCCTATGCGCTTCAGAACCAGCCAAAAGCCTGGGCGCCCTTCGGGTACCCCACCTACCTTGGCCTCACGAGCCTCTCGGGAGGTCTTATTATCCCGATCCAGCTGGGCGAGATGGTCCATGTAGGGATGGGCTTCACAATCATGTTCCTGCTTCTGACTATGAAGGAGAGGGAGGATTGATACATGATGATCGCAACTGCTGGTCAGTTACCCTACATCCTGGTCGCAATAATGGCTTCCATATGCATTTATGCCGCCCTCTTCAAGTCCAACCTCTTCAAGAAGATGCTTGCCATATTCCTCTTGACGGACGCCGTGAACCTCCTTTTCATTATCCAGGGGTATAGGCTGGGAAATTCCATACCCCCAATAATCCCGCCGGGCATGGACCCGTCTGATTTCGCTTCGATAGCCGTCGATCCGCTGGCGCACTACTTCGTCGTCACGGCGGTCGTAATCGGGCTCGCCGAGGTCGCAACCCTCACCGCCCTCATCATCTACACCTACAAGCACTACGGCACCATAGAGACGAAGAAGATCAAGGAGCTGAGAGGATGAATCCGCTGCTGGTACAGGCTCCGATCCTGGCAATGCTGCTCACCCTTTTGGGCTCCTTCCTGTGCGTGCTGCTTGGGATGTTCGCGGGGCGGCGCTCAGTCGAGCTGTTGTCCGGCGTCCTTACCGCGGCCACAATACTGCTCTCCTCACTCGCCCTCATTAATGTCTACTTGCTGGATGGCCCCTACGTCTACTTTATGGGTGGCTGGCCTCCCCCCGTGGGGATCCCTTACGTGATAGACCGTTTCTCCGCGCCGCTTTCACTGGTGGTCTCCGTGATATTCTTTGCAACCATGGTGTACTCTGTGCGGTACCTGGAGAAGGACAGGGACGTAAAGTGGTATTACTCGCTCAGGTTCCTGATGCAGACCGGGATGTACGGGCTCCTATTCACGGGAGACATGTTCCACATATTCGTCATGCTCGAGCTGATGGGGCTCTCGGCGATCCTACTCGTCCCATTCAGGAAGGAGGTGAAGGCTTCTGTTGAGGCGGGGATAAAGTACGGCATTTACGACATACTCGCGATTACGATATACTACCTCTCCACCGCGATGATATTCGGGATGTTCGGGAGCATGACGATCGCCGAGATTTCCGCGAAGCTCGGCGGCTACGTGTCGCCTTTCTCTGGAGGGATTTTTGCTGACCCATCTGCGTTGCCGGTGATCGTCGCGCTGATCGTCTGGTCCTTCGCGATAGGTGCCGCCATAGTGCCGCAGCATTTCTGGCTGCCCGACGCCCACAGCATGGCCCCCAGCTCGATAAGCGCAATACTCTCAGGTCTCCTGGTACAGGTCAACATAGCGGTGCTGGCGAGAATACTCTTTGACGGCTTTGCAGCCGGGTCGCTCCCGGGAAGTGCGGTCGGTCTCCAACTGCTCGTAATCCTCGGGATCGCCTCCTCCGTTGTCGGCGCAGCCTTCATGCTCGTCCAGTCCGATATCAAGCGGCTTATCGCCTACTCCACGATAACCAACCTTGGTCTAATAACCATCGGCCTCGGGGTCGGCACGCCGTTGGGTGTTTCCGCGGCCTACCTCCACATAATAAACCACGCATTCGTAAAGGCCTCCCTCTTCATGATCGCCGGCGTCTTCATCCATGCCACCGGGTCGAGGGAGATCGGGGCGCTCCGGGGAATATCAAAGGCCCTGCCTGGTACGTCGCTCCTCTACACGCTGGGGACGCTTGCTGCGATCGGGTTCCCCCCGCTAAGCATGTTCTGGAGCAAACTGCTCCTCCTCCTCTCGGTCCTGAGCGCCGGCGGTGTCTATCCCTACCTGGTCCTGCCCATGGTCGTCTCGATCGTCTTCGAGTCCATAGCACAGATCCGGCTGCTGGCGATAATCTACTCCGGGGAAAAGAGGGCAGTCAACTGCCGCCCGTCACTACCTGTAATCCTCTCGATCGGGATAATGATCAGCATAATCGTTGTCACGGGGCTGATGCCGAACCTGCTCTTCGAATTCGGTCGCCTTGCTGCCGAAGACCTCCTGAATGTGAGCGGGTATGTGGATCTGGTCCTGAAATCCCTGAACTACACTGCACCCTGACCCCATTTCCTCAGGCGCATCCTATGGCTTAGGGCCATCGTCCTAGGGTGGTTGGCCCAGATCTCATCGAGCCTCCCGACGGAGGCGTTCTCCGGAGCCCTCTTCAGGGCTTCAGGCTCGGAGTATGCCAGAGCCGAGATTTCCCTGAGCGCTTCGGCATAACTGTCTATGTTCTCACGCGTTTCGGTCTCGGTGAACTCGAACATCATCGCCTCCCTCACGATCTGCGGGAAGTATACAGTCGGTGGGTGCAGACCCCTGTCCAGAAGCGCCTTTGAGACGTCCATGGCTGTGACCCCCGTCTCTTCGAGCAGCGGCTCTGCACTGATTACGACCTCGTGTTTTCTCACGCGACCCTGGAATGGGATGGAAAACCCCCTGATGCCCTCCACCCTCCTTAAGAAGTAGTTGGCGTTCAGGACCGCGATGCCGCTTGCGAGCCTAAGCCCGGATCCGCCCATGGAGAGGAGGTAGCAGTAGGCCCTCACCAGCACGGGGAAGACCCCGTACCAACCCCTTACCCTTCCGATGCTCTTGGGCACGTCCCACGAAAGCCTATACTTTTCTCCATCCTCGGAAACAAGCGGCACCGGCAGAAACCCCTCGAGAGGCATCTTCACACCCACGGGACCAGATCCGGGACCGCCGCCGCCGTGGGGCGCAGAGAACGTCTTGTGCAGGTTGAGGTGAACCAGGTCAAAACCCATGTCCCCGGGTCTTGCTCTTCCCAGGATCCCCTGCAGGTTGGCGCCGTCG
>JASFYL010000067.1 GCA_030055575.1 Thermoproteota archaeon
GGAACTTCAAAGGAAGGATGGGGTGCGCTGACGCTAGCATATACTTGGCTTCACCTTTGACAGCCGCCTACTCTGCTTTGAACGGAAAGATCACTATTCCGGAGTGATTTGTAATGGAGACTATTAGGGGAAATGTTTGGAAATTTGGTGATGATATTTCGACCGATCTTATCATCCCAGGTAAATACAAGTTCAAGACGATCGACCTTGAGGAGCTTTCAAGGCATGCGATGGAAGGGGCAGACCCTAACTTTGCCTCGAAGATCTCGAAGGGAGACGTGATCGTCGCGGGGAAGAACTTCGGGTGCGGCTCGAGCAGGGAACAGGCTCCTCTAGTCTTGAAGCACGCGGGCATCAGCGCAGTAGTGGCAAAGTCTTTTGCTCGGATATTCTACCGGAACTCCTTCAACATAGGTCTCCCCCTAGTCGAATGCGCTGAGCTCTACGACAACACTGAGACGGGCGAGTCGATCGAGATCCGACTGACCGAGGGCAAAGTGATCTCCCAAGGAAAAACCTTTTATTTCAAACCAATACCCGGATTCCTAATGACCATACTCCAGGACGGGGGTCTGGTCGAACACTATAGAAAGCGAGGCAGTTTCGTATGGGAAGAACCTACAGGATCTCAGTAATAACTGGAGACGGCATAGGGCCTGAGATCACAGAGGCCGCAATGTACGCACTCAACGCGCTGGGTCTGAACTTCGAGTTCATCAAGGTGGCTGCTGGGCTGAATGCATGGGAGAAATACGGGAACCAGCTTCCAGAGGAGACTGTTGAGACAATAAAGTCCTCGGACGCTTGCCTGAAGGGGCCAACCCAAACTCCCCCTGGTCCAGGGTCTTTCAGGAGTGCGACGGTAACGCTGAGGCAGCTTCTGGATCTTTATGCCAATGTCAGACCTTTCAGGAACCACCCGAATGTCCCCTCAGTTCACAAGAATGTGGATCTCGTGATAGTCAGGGAGAACACCGAGGGTCTCTATTCGGGGATCGAGTATCCGATTGGAGACTCTGCCATCAGCATCAGGAAGATTACAAGAAAGGGATCAGAGCGGATAGCAAGGTTTGCTTTTGAGCTTGCGAGGAGGGAGAAGCGCAGGCGCGTTACTGCCGTCCACAAGGCTAACGTTCTGAAGGAGACGTGTGGGCTCTTCAGGGCGGTCTGCGCTGAAGTTGCCAAGGGATACCCCGACATTGCTTTTGATGAGATGCACGTGGACGCTGCTGCAATGCGGATAGCGATGCGACCGCAGGACATCGATGTCATAGTCACAACAAACCTCTTTGGGGATGTGCTTTCGGACGAGGCCGCAGGAGTTGTGGGCGGACTAGGATTAGCGCCTAGTGCCAACATAGGGGACAAATACGCATTCTTCGAGGCAATTCATGGGACAGCGCCAAAACACGCTGGCAAGTGGGATGCCAACCCTGCTGCATTAATGCTCTCCTCTTGCATGATGCTGAAGTACCTCGGCGAGGTGGATGCTGGTAAGCGACTCGAGAACGCGATTGACGCAGTCCTTGCAGAAGGTAAGACGGTGACGCGTGATCTTGGCGGGAGCGCCAGCACGATGGATTTCGCAAAGGCAGTTTCGGAGAAGCTTTAATCTTTATCTGTTTAAACTTTGGAATACCTAAATCCTTTTTTATTTTAAAGATGGTGAAATTTTTATTCTTATTAATGAGCTAGCACCATTTTTTTAGATGTGCTCGGACGCTACAACTGACCTGTAAGTCTAATTCCGCTCCAGTTTCTGTCACGTAAACTGCTTAGCCATTAA
Organism: Thermoproteota archaeon; assembly: GCA_030055575.1. GTDB lineage: Archaea > Thermoproteota > Methanomethylicia > Methanomethylicales > Methanomethylicaceae > Methanosuratincola. The sequence continues at coordinate 1,787 of JASFYL010000067.1, forward strand.
GGGCGATCTGCCCCAATAACGCAGGTGATGTTGTTCGGAACGGTAAGATTTCGCCCGACCATGTGTATGATTTTCTGCATCCCAGATAAGGGATTCTGCTCGTTCCGAGGAGAGATTTAGTAGAAAAAACAGAGCTGATGGCGATTGTCGAAAAGCAACGACGTAGAAGAATATTGATCTCTTCATCGGCAAACGCCTCCTTTGTAAGGAGCAAAAAGTCCGTTATTGATCCTATTCCGTCGATCTTAAGACCTAGTGCATCTCCATTCGAGTACTTTTCTTGGATCTCCCTGCTAGATGGCACATTGCCGACGAAATCATCATACCTCCTTAGCATTTTCATCATTTTTCTGTTATATCCTCCTCCACCTTGTTTAGCACTAAGCGAACAAACTTCTCTCCTTCACCCGTTATTCCAGATACTTTTTCAGCCAATCTTATGGACCCGGAAGGATCCAAAATCAAGAGCCGAATCAACTTTGCTAGCCATCCCCCCTGTCCAGGTGCCCAACGCCCGCCTCTGCATCAATAATGGCTACGTCATTTGGCTTGAGATCCAAGTGTGCCAATAGGTCACGTGAGTCCTCCCATGGGGCAGGCACACCCTTCCCCCAAATGCTTTACTTTCCTTATGATAAGGAGGTAAGCCCCCTTTCTTTGAGACGCAATCATTGGGTATTTCATCGATCCCCTAAGAGCCGCTGATTATATCGATCCGCTCGTCAGCTGAGCGGGTTGCTTACGTCTTGCCTCCAGCGCTTTCTTGCCTCCTAGCTGATCCATCAGCTCCTTGTAGGCGCAATGCCTAGCAAATTACTGACCTGAATTAGACTCGTCAGCATCGATAACTAGGACACTATGTCCCCTCCACATAAAATCCTTAGCTAATAGAGCCGCGATCGTGCTCTTTCTGCTGCCCCTTTTCCACAAACTACTTTCATGCCACAACACCTCGAGTCGAAACTGGCATACCACATTGGCGAAGGTAGTTTTTGTTTACATACTCATCACTTGCTTCCTAGTATTACCATTTTTTACACAAATAACAATCAAATAAAATTTAAGCTGAACCTACCAAAAATACAAAAATCAGAAGCGCTTTCAGTACAATGGATGAAGAGGAACCATAGAATCCAAAGCACTTGCTTTTGAGCTATGCTACTATGGCATATGCAAAATACTTAGTGCAATCAAAAAAGGGAAAAGGAGAATCCTCTTTAAACTTCAATACCCTCTCTTGGAACATCTGCAGGAAGCTCTGGGAATTTCTCCTTGACCCTTTGTTCAGCCACAGTGGCAGCCTCTGAGAGGATCCTGCTCGCGTCTTCGTTTGCTGCCTCGAAAGAGACATTCAGGCTCGAAGAGGCGCCTGCCTCAGTTACTATTGACGAGAGCGACTCGCTGAGATAGGAGAATCCCTTCTCTGCCTCCGGAACGATCTGGAATACGTTGCTCTGAACACCCTTGATGATGGATATGGCAGGTGTCACAGTGCTGACAAAGTCGCCATAGTCCTTGACCGTCGTGAGCCTTAGAGAGATAGTCTCGAGTGCGAGCTTAATCTGCGTCACGCGTTTTGCCAGTTTTCTTACCTCTGCGAGCTCGTTGGCGTACAAAAGAGCCTTCGACCTGTCATGCTTTGAGTAAGCGTCCACAACCTTCTGGAATATCTGACGATCCTTCTCCATCAGTTTGTTGCCGGCGATCTCCAGCCTCTGGGTCTGAGCAGATATGAGGCGGATTGCGTTCTCTATCGCCGGCTTGAGTGGCCCTGCTGTTGCGGGAGCCTTCTCACGGTGCTCCCAATTCTTGCTGAAGTCTGGCATGTATGAACACACCTGTATGAAAGATGCAAAAAAGTAGTTAAAAAGAGTTTCTAGTTCATGTTTCAGCGCTCGATCAGAACCGAGCATTTTGCCTCTGAAGCCACCCTGCTACTGACGCTACCAAGGTGGACGGTCTTTTGCTTCTCTTTGCTGCCGATTACTATGAGTTCGATCTTGTTCTCCTCGGCATACTTCAGGATCTCTTCAGCCGGATCCCCCTCGAGTCTGACTGTGACATATCTGACTCCAGCCTCAGTGGCTTTCTTTGAAGCGATCTCAAAGAGCGCTATGGAATCCTTGATCATAACATCTTTGTAGGAGGGGTCTATAGCAGAAGTTTCTCTTGATTGGAAAGGTAGTCTCGTTCTTATGACATGGACTATGTGTAGAGTTGAGCAGTTTACCTTTGCCAGCAACAACGCTCGCTCTAGTACTTTCGCAGATGCATATGAGTAATCGACCGCCACCAGTATTGTCTGGTAATGGGAAGACACCTTGCTGAATCCTTCCACGAACGGCGCAGTAGGGCAATAATCACTTCTGTACATATGGCATTCAGCTATAATAAAAAGCGAAGATGCTTATATTTAGGATCCCCCATGATGGATGACGCCGGGGCAAATAATGATGGGTCTGAAGGAGAAGGCGGTTTATCTGATATCGGGCGGCATTGACTCGCCTGTAGCAGCCTATTTGGGGATCATGAGAGGGTGGGAGCCATTATTCGTCCATTTTGACAACAGACCGTTCATAGGAGAGAATGAGCTTGAAAAAGCTAAGCTAGCAGCTGCCCGATTGGTTGAATTTACGGGTACCGAAGCCGAGCTCCTACTCATTCCGCATGGTCGCGATCTCGAGCTCATACTCACTAAATGCAGAAGAAACCTCTCGTGCCTCCTCTGCAAGAGGATGATGTACAGAAAAGCGGATGCGATAGCAAGAGCAGAAGGTTGCGGAGCCATAGTGACTGGGGAGATCATCGGCGAGCAGGCTAGCCAGACCCTGCACAATCTGATCCTGAATACTTCGGTAGCCGAGAGTCAGGTTGTCAGACCTCTCCTTGGCTTCAACAAGACAGAAGTAGAGGAGATAGCAAGGAGGATAGGAACCTACCCAATCTCAGCGATGAAATCGGAGGGGTGTTCAGCTGCATCGATAAAGGCAAGAACCCTCGCGCGAAGCCACGAACTTGAGAAGGAAGAGCTGAATTTGCCGCTGAGAGAGCTTGTAGATGTAGGGCTCAGGGACGCGAAAAGGATCCGTCTTCCATAACCATCACCTCGATCGAGTCCCTGAGTGCTATGTCAATATTCCCAGGAAGGTCTGTATGGTCAATCGCTACATCGTATCTGAGCTCGTTACGAAGATCGAGTCCCATCAGTTCCACCCACTTCCGGAGGAGGGCCCCATCTACAGAGATCAGTGGAAACAATGCTGGCACGGGTAGCTTGGATTGTAGCTCAGAAAGCACCTTTAGGGTTGCGACAGGGAGTCCAGAGATGATCGCAGGAATCCCCTTCGACTTTGCGTATGCTGACGCGAGGAAAAGGTGAAAAATCGGGTTTGCCTCCCTCGCCGTCAGGGGTAGAATGACAGCTTTGATCGAACAGCCTGGCGCCCACTTTGAGAGCAGGGTCAGGTTCCGCGTCACGCGTGAGCTTTCTTGTGGTCGCGGCACGACTGCGATCAGGGGTGACCCTCTTTTCATTATGCACCAGGAGGCGAGAAGGGAATCCAAGGATTCGTCGAGCATGCCAACCGCTGTGTCTTGGGAGCCAACGGGGAAGCCGTCGGGTCCCATCAGTGACTTGGCATAGAATACTGCAGTCTCGTCCCGGATCTCAAGGTTCACCACATGATCTGGGTTTTCGAGGTCCACTCTCAAGCTCGGATGAGCCTTCAGTATCTCGTCCCCGATCTTAGCTGCCACCTCTTGGCTGGTGTAAGGGTGCTTCCCAACCCTCCTGCACTTCACCGCAAATGTGCCTTCGAACCCCTCGGACAGGCGCAGGGACATTTCCACCATGTCATCCATGTCCGAGGTCGTCAAGAGACCAGAGGAGGCAGAAGAGACACCGAAGGTCCGCGCTGCCAGTTCCAATGCCCTATCAGACTCCTCGGTAAGGATGTATATTCTGCCTGCTGTCCTCCAGACCTTTGAGAATGGGATCTCGTGTGCCCTGAGCCGCCTTTGAATTTGGTTAAGAACCTCCAGCTCGTACATACGCCTCACCGGTCTACTTTTGATGCCTATCTCACCACCCAACCTCACGATGACAACATTTTTCATAGTATGCGCACCATTACCATGGCTCAAGACGCAGTATAAGGAACGTGTGATTTAACTTCACCGGGGAGGATGCTCCTTGGAGGAGCCAATATGACACTAACGATACGGTAAAATGCAGCCTTCGACAGAGTTCTAGAATGACATCTCGCCGAGGATGCGGTTCAAAGTGGAGGAGATTAAGAAAAGGTTAGCCGAGTGTATGAGGTCGCTCCACGCGAGGGGCCTGATCTCGGGAGCAGGTGGAAATGCAAGCTTCCGCGTTGGAGAATACGAGATGCTCATAACGCCTAGTGGTGTGTATAAGGGAAGGCTAACGGAGCGGGACATCGTCAGAATGACCTTGGATGGGGCTCTGGTAGAGGGGCACAACAATCCTTCCAGCGAGTGGCGCTTCCACGCGGAGATCTACAAAAAGAGGAGGGATGTGAATGCCATAGTGCACGCCCACAGCCCGTACACGACAGGGTTGGCAATCTCGTCTAATAGAATAGAACCAGTAACCCCAGAAGTTGCCCTGATAGCATCGGAGGTCGAAATTGTCGGATATAAGTGCCCGGGAACCGAAGAGCTCAGTAGGCTCATCGGTGAGAGGATCATAAGGAAGCGGGCGCTCGTGCTCCAGAACCACGGGGTCGTGGCTGTCGGGAGGGAACTGGAAGACGCACTCGCTGTGATCGAGATTCTTGAGGAGGCGTCCATCACAACCTTTGTGGCAAAACTTACATGGGGAGTAAAGGTTATCCCAGAGGATGAGATCGAGGTGATGAGGAGGGTTTACAAGAGGTAGGTGGTTTTATGCTCGACATCAAGGTAATCAGGGAGGATCCGGTTTCTGTCAGAAATAACCTCGCCAGGAGGAACGATCCAAAGATACTAGAACTCTTCGACGAGCTA
>JASFYL010000068.1 GCA_030055575.1 Thermoproteota archaeon
GAACGCTGCCTCAAGAGTCCTCCCAGTTCCAATGATGAACATAATAAACGGAGGCAAGCACGCTGGCAACGACCTTGCAATACAAGAGTTCATGATAGTCCCTGTCGGAGCGGACTCGATTCGAGAGGCTGTAAGGATAGGTTCTGAGGTCTACACCTCGCTGAGAAAGATCCTGCTCGATAGGTACGGACCTGCCGCGGTTAACGTCGGCGACGAGGGCGGGTTCGCCCCTCCCATCTCTCGCTCAGATGAAGCACTCGACGCGATAATGTCCGCGATCAGCAAGTCAGGCTACGGAGAGGACACTGTGAAGCTTGCCATTGATCCCGCAGCCTCCAACTTCTTCAGGAACGGGTTCTACACGATAGACGGCAAGAGGATGGACAGGGGCGCGCTCATCGACTACTACTCCGCAATGGTAGGCTGTTATCCCATGGTGTCGATCGAGGATCCCCTGGAGGAGGAGGACTATGAGGGGTTCGCCGAGATGACCCGGCGGCTAGGAAGCAGAGTACAGATAGTTGGAGACGATATCTTCGTCACCAACATCAACAGGCTCAGGGCAGGCGTCTCCATAGGGGCTGCGAATTCCGTACTTCTGAAGGTAAACCAGATTGGCACGCTCACCGAGTCGTTGGAAGTGGCGGAATTTGCCATCAATAACGGGTATGGCGTGGTGGTAAGCCACAGGTCGGGCGAGACCGAAGACAACTACATCGCCGACATCGTGGTCGCATTGGGCACTGGACAAATCAAGACAGGCGCGCCTGCCCGAGGCGAGAGAACCTCGAAGTACAACCAACTGATGAGGATAGAGGAGGAGATTGGTTCGGAGGCGACATACCCGGGCATAAATGTCTTCAGGCGGAAGTAAGCCACTCTGATAGTACCATTCATATCCCTGACCCAGAAATCATCGGCAGCTTTCCGAACTGCCTGAGGGAGTAAAGATCCCTTAATGCGATTCGCTATGAATGAGATGGGAGGAATGGCGTACTCCACGCATCTGCAAAATCTAGTACAACGTATTTTTGCTTTCGGGTGATGATCTGATTCCTGCGGCAGGATTGTTGAGGTTGACTGTATGTATGTTCTGCCTTGATTGGTTTCGCTTACATTTCCGCATTCACTCCCATCTTCGCAAGAATTTAATCCGAGAAGGCAGCTGCACTCTGCTGGAAATGGTGCGGCCACCGGGATTTGAACCCGGGTCATGGGCTATCTCCGACCAGAAGGTCATGGAAGGCCGACGTCCTGAACCAGGCTAGACTATGGCCGCATGTACACTCAGAAAGAAAGCCTGCCTTTTTTTAACTTTTTCGCCCAAGCCGGTTGTGCAATACATGGGGAAGTGTGATAAGTTGCCTTGCTTGCCTATTTGTATTGTCGCGGTTCGGTACCAACGATCATTTCAGGGATGCTTCTCCCAAGATCACTTTTTTCAGCAGCCGTTACCTCAATTTTCGTCATGGCAGACCTCAAATTCGTGACACCGTCGACGAGATTCAAGTGTAGACGGTGCGCCCGATGCTGTTCGCTGGATGTAATGTTAAGCGACATAGAGATTGGGCGCCTAGGCATTTTGGCGGACAAACGCTGGAGGACTACAAGGAAGGTCTTCCGAAACGGCCGTATGGTCTGTTCCCTGCTCGATGGCAACACCTGCACCATCTACAAAGAGCGACCGATCCTCTGCCGCGTCTTCCCTTTCATAGCAATACCCGAGTCTGATTTCATCGAGGTGGGAATCGAAGTAGACCCCCTAGCCGTTAGGGTAGCTGGAGCGGACAACACCATTTACGTAATAATTTATGACACCGAGTGCCCGGGTGTTGGTGATGGCGTTGCCCCAGAGCCGGATGAAATCTTGGATTTGACGCTCAGGCACCTGCGCGAGATGTCTTGCATCAATGGTTCGACTCGTTAATCTATACGCTTGCCATAACCTCCTTGCCTGAAAACTGGCACTGAATTTTAATCCTAAACTGAGTCCCACATCATGAGTTGAATTGGCCGTGGGACAGAAATTTACCGCAGCGGAAGCTGTCATCCCTAGCGACAACCTATCAAGCAAAATCCCTCCGCTCAAAGATGAGCAGACCCAAGATAGCGCACACCACGAAGTATGCGCCCATTATGATCACTCCTTCAAAGATTGTTGCGTTGTAGACGGTGAATCTTAGGTTTGGACCGATAGGTATCTCAACAATGTGGGAAGGATACGGATCCTTCAAGACATTTCCGATTATCTCTGCACCGTAAGTGAGCATGAACCAAGGTTCCATGCCTGCAAGGTTGCTTACAAGCGTCTGAATCAAAGAAAAGGCGAAGATAAATAGTATCGCTGTTACAAGTATGGAAACGGAGCTGCTCTTGAAAACTGAGCTCAGCAGGAATGTGACGCCGAGGATCGCCATGAGGTAGAGCACCGAGAAGACCATGGATAGTCCAAACTGGTAAGGCACCTCGAGCCAGAAATAATACATGCCATTTGCTATGGTAAACAAGGCGAAGGTAACGAAGATCGCTAGGGACGCTATGAACGATGCAAACCATTTTCCAGCGTATATCGTAGACCTCTTGATTGGGTTGACCACAATAAAGTACCCTGTCTTATTTTGAAATTCTCCTGAAATGGCGTCTCCACCGAAGAATATGCCTGAGAGTATGAGTATGTATGTTGCCCCCATGCCCCACCAATTTGAGTAGAACGCCAAAGGCGAGGATAGGAATGACTGTGGACGGTAGTGTCCTACTACTGCAGTTAGCAAACCACTCAGAGCGACAGTTATTCCTAACAGTATGTAGAACCTTCTAGTCCGGAGGTAATTTACTAGCTCATACTTGATTACGGTCTTCAACTGCGAAACTTCCCTTGGGATTCTGCAAGGTCTTCCTTCTGTTCCAATCAATCCAGTTGTGCCTCCCGCACCTGCATCATTCAAAACCCCAGTTGTGCCCTTACAGTCAGTCGGTTCCAGTCCATGCCTCACTCCAGTCACCCAGACCCCTTTACTAGCCTCAGATATGTCTCTTCTAGCGCAGAAGAGTGTGGTTTGAAGCCTATTAGACCTACTCTAAGAGCAGCAATCTTAGCTAACACGTCCTCCTGAACCCCTTCCCCGCCCTCGAGTTCGAGCAGAAGTCGCCTCGGCTCGGCCCTCTCTACCTTCGTTACCCCCTCGATCAAATTGACCTTTTTTACATCCTCCTCGCCAACCTCTTTCGAGAAGACTGCCTCGCAAATCTTGGTCTTGCCCATGAGGGTGGACGTTAGGTTCTCAATCGTGTCGTAGGCGACTAGCCTCCCACGGTCAATTATTGCAACTTCGTCGCAGATCTCGGTCACCTCACTCAAGAGGTGTGAGCTCATGAAGATCAGCCTGTTCTTCTTTTTCAACCCCTTGACAACATTCCTAACTTCTGCCATCCCTCTAGGATCAAGTCCGGTGGAAGGTTCGTCCAAAATCAAGATTATAGGGTCTGAGATGAGTGCGGCTGCTAGGTTTACCCGCTGTTTCATCCCCTTCGACAACTTCCCAGCCTTGCTGTCTATCCATTCTTCCATCTTTACCTCTGAGAGGACTCTATATACTTCGTCTTTCAGCAATGATCTCGGGACACCCTTGAGCTCGGCGAGCATCGAGAGGGCCTCCCCTACCTTTAGAGAGGGGTAGATCTCCGGCGTCTCGACGAGTACGCCGCACTGCGCAAGCGCGCCCTTCTTGTCCTTCATGATGTCGACACCGTTTATCATCGCCGTACCCGCCGAAGGTTGTATAAGTGCGGTCAAGATCTTTAGGGTCGTGGTCTTACCCGCTCCGTTTGGTCCAAGAAACCCCACACACTTGGAGCCATCCAACCTGAGGTTTAGATCTGACAATGCAACGAACGAATTGTAATGCTTCGTCAGACCTATTGTTTCTATGGATGGAGACGACATTATTATCGACCAATTGTATCGTTCTGTTTATAATAAACAATTCGCAAGTTGCCGTCTCGGATATCTTGTTTTATTTATAGGGCGCAGCGCTGATTTTCCTTCTCATTTCCGATAAATCTTATAGAAAGGAGAGCGAAACACAGAAAGCCAATTCCTAGCTTGAATAAAATAAGTTAACTGTGAACTAAAGTAATGTACTATTTATAAACAGGTCTTGGCACTATTAAACTGGATGTGGTGGTTTGCCACACAGGGTAGACGAGCTGATCGCTTTTCTCATGGCATTCGTACTTGCTATTGTCGATGTCCGTTCCCTTGACTTGATCAGCCAGTTCTTTTCGCCGATAGTGGATTACTTGTTCGGCAAATTTCCTACTTCGAACCTTGATATCGAGGGTCTGGCTGTTTTTCAGTCTTTCATTTCGCAGCTACTCATCTTCACTTTAGACCTTGTCGTCTACTTCATTATATTCTTGATCGCCATCTCCGCGATAAGGGCAATGCGATGATACTAAAGCAATCTAGCAAAAATAGTTTCCACAAGATCCAATGATCTTGCGTATCGCAAGCCTCTAACTGGTGAGTATGCGGATTAGTTCTGTAATTCAGTTATACATCGATATATCGCCGGAAAAACATATGATTAAAAATCAATGTTGTGAGGTCGATGTATTCGTGGAAAGGTTCTTTACCACAGTTCACCAGACAAACGTAGGTTATCGGCGCCTACTGTAATGATGGACAGCCTTCATTTTTAGGATTGGCGTTGGTTCCTCTGCCTGATCACATGTCCTCACAAAATTTGTTTGTAGCAGACTTGATTTTTGATCTGCAGTGTATTGAATATCCCAATTTGTGGTTTTTGGAAGAATCCAAAGACAGGCGTAAAATAATCCCATCAGTAAATGTCCCAACTTAATGAAAAATTTTCTCCGAGGGAAATCGATCGTTGACTGCATCTCTTCATTTTGCCGTCAGATCATGCTTTAATATGCGTAGCAGATACCTATTATTGGGTTTATGGTATGATTGGTGCATTAGTATTCCTCGCAGCTTTCTTCGTCTCCCTGGTCTTGACGATCTTCAATCCCTCTATCCCGCCTGGCCTCTCAATATACTCTGCTCTAGGTTTCCCTGAAACGGACTATCTGATATTCGGATATCCTGTGCCCATCTTCGCAGCCTCGGTTTTCAACGGAATAATCTACGGAATTGTCGTCTGGCTATTCTACTCCATCGTCAACGCTGCAACAAAAAAGAAACACGAAGTCGTAATCAAACAAGAATCTCTTAAGTAATTATATCAATTATTTTTTAAACATGAGCATGGATGAATCTGTCGGAGAGTAAAATCTATTTTTTATCGTCGAACATCGTCAAGGGCATGATGCCATAATTTTGGTATAGAATAAAAAAGGAGTTACGTAGTGTACGACTTTTTCAAGTATGTAATGGTACATAAAGCAAGGTACACTTCTGAAACCCAGATGTGCAAAGTTTTAACCATTTAGCATAATTAAAATCGTGAATTTGCAATACGCTCCCTCATTCGAGACATGTATTTTATTTATTAATTTCATTACCATCTTGAGGAGTATGCGCAAAGGCACCAAGACGAAGGAGTTCGGGGTCTCGAAAAGGGAAAATCACGATTCCACGCCGTTCTACAGCAGGTCGCTTTACTCTGACGCCCAGATAGACGAGGACGCGCGGGAAGTAGAGAACCCAGTGCCGCCGGAAGTGCTCGACAAGGTCCTCCTTGGCGACAGCAGGTCCCTGCCGACGATGCCGGATAGCAGCGTCCACCTGATGGTCACCTCACCCCCCTACAACGTGGGCAAGGAGTACGACAAGGACCTCGACCTGCCTTCGTACCTGGACCTCCTGAAGGCGGTCTTCAGAGAGACCTACCGCGTGCTCGTGCCGGGAGGCAGGGCGTGCGTGAACATCGCCAACGTGGGCAGGAAGCCGTACATACCCTACCATAAGTTCGTAATCGACTGCATGACGGAAGTCGGGTTTTTAATGAGGGGCGAGATAATCTGGGACAAGGAAGCGGGCGCTGGCACCTCCACGGCGTGGGGTAGCTGGAAGTCCGCCTCCAACCCTACGCTGAGGGACACTCACGAATACATATTAGTGTTCTCGAAGGCGAAGTTCTCTAGGGAAAAGAAGGGGAAGGAGGACACGATCACCAGGGACGAGTTCCTGGAGTACACCAAGAGCGTGTGGAAGTTCATGCCGGAGTCCGCAGAAAGGGTCGGGCACCCTGCGCCCTTCCCGGTCGAGCTGCCGTACCGGTGCATCCAGCTCTACACGTTCAAGGGTGAGGTAGTATTCGACCCCTTCTGCGGGGTAGGGACCACGGCGGTGGCTGCCATAAAGGCTGGCAGGCACTTCGTCTGCGTGGACGTAGAAGAGGAGTACGTAGAAAAGGCTAGGAAGAGGATCTCTGACCTGGTCGGCCAGACCAAGATAGTTTCATTCACAGGCTAGTTAGATACCCTTGGTAGGCATACCACTAAGACTAAAACATTCATCTTCAAAAATGAAGAGCCAATAATTATGGGTGTTTTACGACTCAAACTTTTACACTAATTTTAATTGAAAATATTTTTAAAACATAAACCTTTCCAAAGTTCGAGATCCAGCCCGACTCGAAGTTGGAGAAGATCGTTATGATGCCAGACCCCAATGGATGTGCCCTCATAT
>JASFYL010000069.1 GCA_030055575.1 Thermoproteota archaeon
ACGGGTGAGTCGATCCCCGTTGAGAAGCATCCGATACAGGTACAAGAGGGCTCCTATATGACCGAGTGGGACAACTTCTTGTTCATGGGCACTTCGGTCGTCAGCGGAGCGGGCACTGCGGTAGTAGTGAGGACGGGACGACAAACCGAGTATGGGAAACTTGCAGGCAGGCTTCTTGCCCGCCAGCCCGAGACCGACTTCGAAAGGGGACTGAAGGGGTTCGGATATCTCATAATGCAGATGACCTTCGTTCTGGTAATCTTCGTCTTCTTCATCAATGCCCTCTTCAAGCGCGATGTCTTGGAGTCTCTACTTTTCTCTGTAGCCTTGGCCGTGGGGCTGACTCCTGAGCTGCTTCCGATGATCCTCTCAGTGAACCTTTCCAACGGCGCGCTCGCGATGTCGAGGAAGGGAGTGATCGTCAAGCGCCTCGCCTCGATCCAAAACTTTGGCACGATGGATGTGCTTTGTACCGACAAGACTGGGACTCTTACCGAGAACAAGATCAAGCTAGTACTCCACATCAACCTAGACGAGAGGGAGGATGATAAGGTTCTCCTATACTCCTATCTCAACAGCTACTTCCAAACCGGTTTGAAGAGCCCAATGGACGATGCCATCTTAGCTTACAGGGACCTTGATCTCAGGAAGTACAAGAAGATGGACGAGGTTCCTTTCGACTTTGTGAGGAGGAGGGTTTCCGTGGTAGTCGAACATGAAGGTCAGACTCTCCTGGTGACTAAGGGTGCTCCGGAGTCCATACTGCCGATAAGCTCCTACTGCGAGTGCGAAGGCACTGTTGTAGATTTCACTGGAGAACTCCTCTTGAAGGCAGAAGGTCAGTACCGGCGCTTGAGCGCGGAGGGTTTCAGAGTACTTGCAGTGGCGTACCGGAAACTTGGGAAACAGCCCGCGTACTCCGTTTCTGACGAAGCCGACCTGGTCTTCTTGGGGCTTGTGGCCTTTCTCGATCCTCCGAAGGAGACGGCGCGGGAGTCCATAAGGCTGCTCAAGAGGGCAGGGATAGACCTAAAGATCTTGACGGGTGATAATGAGCTAGTTACCAGAAAAGTCTGCGAGGATCTCGACTTCGATATTAAGGGGATCGTGCTAGGTAGCGAGATCTCTGGGATGCACGACGATGCACTCTCGAGGGTGGTGGAGGAAGCAAACGTCTTCGCGAGACTCACACCTGCCCAGAAGGACCGCATAATGGCAGCATTGAGGGGGAACGGGCATGTCGTGGGTTATCTCGGTGACGGAATAAACGATGCCCCTTCGATGAGGACTGCGGATGTGGGGATCTCGGTGGACAACGCCGTCGATGTAGCCAAGGAGTCGGCTGACATCATCCTCCTAAAGAAGAGCCTAACGGTTCTTGAGGAGGGCGTTGTGGAGGGGAGGAAAGTCTTCGGGAACACGATGAAGTACATCATGATGAACGTGAGCTCCAACTTCGGAAACATGTTCAGCGTTGCTGGGGCTTCTCTATTCCTCCCCTTCCTTCCCATGCTGCCCACGCAGATTCTGCTTAACAACCTGCTCTACGACTTTTCGCAGTTTACCATTACTGCCGACGCTGTAGACAGAGAGTACCTTGAGAGGCCGAAGAGGTGGGACATGTCCTTCATCAAGAGGTTTATGCTTGTCTTCGGTCCTGTAAGTTCGCTCTTCGATTTTCTTACATTCTTCGTCATGCTCTTCATATTCATGGCACCCGAGAATCTCTTCCAGACGGCGTGGTTTACCGTTTCCCTCTGCACCCAGACCTTGATAATCTTTGTCATAAGGACGAGATTGGTTCCGTTCTTCAAGAGCCGCCCCAGCCGTCTATTAACCGTAAGCAGCCTTGCCACAGTGGCTGCAGGAATTGCGATCCCGTTCACACCTCTCGGGTCCCTCTTTGGGTTCGTCTGCCCTCCGCCGGCTTTCTACGCTTTCCTTGCCCTACTGCTGGTGGCATACGCAATACTAGTCGAAGCCTTCAAGGTGGTTTTCTACAGGCGCTACCCAGTTCTTCGCTGACCAACACGTGCATTTCTATGCCAGTAGGGCTGGAATCTGTCCAGGCAATGTTAAAATACACTTTATGGGCAATAGAGATCAGGTGCTTTTAATGAGGGTTCCTGAGAACATCAGGGCGGCTTACGAGAAGGCTCTGAAACAGAGGCGCGTCGTGATCGCGACGGCATCAAAGGACGGCACCCCGAACGTCGTGCCGCTGGGTGTCGGTAGGTTCTTGGACGAGGGGACGCTCGTCGTCATTGACAACTACTTCCTAAAGACTAGGAAGAACCTGGAGGAAAATGGGAGGGTCGCAATCTCATTCTGGGTAATTGAGGAGAAGGACGGAAAGCCGGTGACCGTCGAGGGGTACCAGCTCAAGGGAAATGCTAGGATTCAGAGCAGCGGCGATCTCTACGAGAAGGTCAAGGCTGAGACGAAAGCCATCCGGGCAGACTTTCCGGTCAAGGCAATAGTGCTGGTTGAGGTCGAAGAGATATACGACGTGAAGGCAGGGCCCAACGCCGGGAAGAGGCTGGCTTGACCTCCGGCATCCCCAAGCCACACATTGATGGAATCTGTTGGTCGGTGATCTGTCATGTTTGACCCCCAGGGCTTCTCCAGCAGGGCAGGTCACAGGTTCAACCAGATAATAAGGAGCCTGCCAGGGGATGCGTCCTTAGGTCTCACCATAGAGGAGCTGCTATTGAAGCTCAAGCCCTTAGGTTACCGCGGGGGAATAGAGGGACTGAAGGTGGATCTGCAGGAATTGATCAGAAGGGGGGAGGTGGCTTCTTCTCAGGAGGAAGGGAAGACCGTATACTGGTGCCTCCCGAGAGGCAAGATCGAACTGAGAAAGAGGACCGTCCTAATAAGGCTCCACAACCTGGAGCTCCGCGAGGAGGACATCGAGGCACTAGAGGAGGTCGCCCGGAGGGCTGCCGCCTCTCAGGACAGGTCATAGCAAACCTTATTTATCGATACCTGTATGCCTCAAATCAAATAAGAGGTTTACCGGAATGGTGTCTGTGAAGGTAGACAAAGAAAAGTGTAACGGCGATGCCATCTGCGTCTCAATCTGTCCTGTGAGCGTATTCGAGCTCAACGAGAATAAGGCGGTTCCCGTCAGGGAGCAAGACTGCATCCTCTGCATGGCCTGCGTGGCTCAGTGCCCGACTCAGGCAATAGACGTCAAAGAATGAATGCTTAGCTTCCCAACGCCGATCTTTTTTTGAATTCCAGGTATTGCTGCCGACCTACGTATGAGGTTTTGACGCTGCTACTCGCGGATCTGGTGGATGTTCTATAGTTCTTTATCTTCAATCCGATCTCCGCTTTTCTTGGAAGTATCTGCACTCATCCGTCATTGGGCATATTTTGCACTTGGGACTAATTGGTCTGCATATCCTCTTGCCGAACAAGACGAAGATGTTGTTCACCTCCCCCCAATCCTCCTTCTCAAAGAACTTCTCAAGTTCTGCCTCAGTCTCCTCTGGGGTCTTGGTTTTCGCAATGCCTAGGCGGTTGGCGATCCTGTGGACATGTGTGTCGACTGGGATTGCCTCTATCCCGAATCCGTATGCAAGCACACAGTTCGCTGTCTTTCTGCCTACTGATGGTAGCTCCATCAGCTCGCTGATTGTGTTAGGCACCACCCCGCCCCTCCTGACGATCTCCTTTGCGATGGCTATTATCGCCTTCGCTTTGTTCCTGTAAAATCCGACCCCCCTAATCAGCTCGGCCACCTCCCCCTCTTCCGCAGCTGCCAAATCTTTAGGCTCCCTGAACCTGCTGAAGAGCCTCTTCGCGGCTTCAGACGTCTTCTCGTCCCTCGTTCTATGTGAGAGCACCGTGGAGATGAGTACTGCGAACGGGCTCCGCTCCTTCTCACCCACCTCTGCCAGGGCAGTCTTCTCACCCTCCGCCAGCGCATTCTTCATCATTCTAAGCATCTCCCTTCCGTCCAAAGACTTCCACCAGCAGCTTTAATATCAGTCTAAAGTTAGCTATTATCAGTGAATCTGCGATGCCTGATAACATTTCTGATAAATGGCAGGCTCAGGAGAAGGGGTCTGCGGCGGAGAAGATCAGGGAGCAGATAGTGCCTCCGCCTCCGATGAGTCAAAGGCTTGAGACTGCCAAGAGGAAACTTCGGGAGCAGATAGTGCACCTTGACAGAATATCTGAAAGGCTAAGCGCTAGGGACAAGGACCTATACGAGAAGATGGTAAAGGCGTATGGCGAACACGACTCCGAACGGGCAAAGCTGTTGGCAAATGAGCTGGCTGAGCTGAGGAAGATGGAGCAGAAGACCCACTACGGGAAGTACGCACTCGAGAGGGCTTACACGCGCATCGAGATGGCGAAGGACTATGGGGACATGGTGGCTGCGCTTGTGCCCGTGGGGCAGGTTGTAAAGAGTGTGAGGGGCACCCTGGGAGAGTTCTTCCCATCCTCCAGCGCTGCTCTCGACGAGCTCTCGGGCATAATGAACGAAACCATCGTCTCGTTTTCAAATATCACTGGCAGTTCGATCATCTCTGGTGGCATGAGCGAGGACGCGGAGATGATCCTGAAGGAAGCCGCCGCGGTCGCGGAGAGCAGACTGAAGGACAAGCTGCCTGGCGCAGGGACAGACCAGCCGCTTCCAGAGTAGAACTCGAAAAACTCTTTTTTAAATTTTAAAAATCTATTAGGTCGTCACTATGATCTCCCTGTCTGTAGTGATGAGCGTGTGCTCCGCCTGCGCGATGGGGTTCTTGGTTGCCTCCACCAGCACAGGGTATTCGTACAACATCTTCCCAGACAACATCTCCTCCACGGCATTGCCCAGGTTAGCGACCCACCGCCTCGCGAAGGGCAGCGTCCTGAACCGCGAATGGATCTCTTCATAAGCGCCGGCGCACACCTCAGACTTTGGTCTCTTCAGCTTGACAAGGTGTAGTATGTTCCCTGGGTTCCTTTCCTTGACCTCGCCAGCCGCTTTAGGCAGCGTTGCGAAGGGCTCGATCGCGTAGACGGACCATGGCTGGAACTTCCCGCTCGTATCCCACCCAGAAACGTTAGGCACACTCACCCCGCTATGGATCGTATAGAGCTCAATCTGGTGCCCTGTGAGATTCCTTATCGGTCTGTAACCCATCGACCTGATCGTCTTCTCGACGACTGGCCCCACATCAGATATTTTGCCCCCTATCCTGACCGCCTGTATCCCCTTCTCCAGGGCGAGCTCCACTGCCCCTATCATGTCCTTATGCTCCGAGTCCACAGATACTGTCACAGCAGTGTCTGCGATGTACCCGTCGATGTGGACCCCTAGGTCGACTTTGACTAGTGCCCCGGGCGGTACAAGCGTCTGGTCGTAGGGCGGAGAAGTGTAATGCGCCCCCACCTCATTGATACTCACATTGCAAGGGAAGGCTGCCTTGCCCCCAAGCTTGACGATCTCTCCCTCGATCCCTTCACATATGTCCAGCACCTTTGCCCCCTCAAAGACGAGCCTCGGGGCAATCCCCCTTACCGCTTTGGCTATCCTGCCCGCGAGCAGGAGCTTCTCCATGCCCTCCTCATCGAACATCTTTCCACCACGCTATTGGTTCTGATCTGTTATCAGGATGCTATTCTCTCTTCCGATCCAAATCGGTCGATTGATGAGGGTTTGCCTGGTTCAAGAAAGGATGGGAGCGCGACTGAGGCAAGATGAATGGTTCTTTCAGCACAAGTGCCGCTCCGACAGAGTTAAAAACTCCACTCCCCTGAAAAGGTAAGGAAGGAAGTGATTTGCATGTGTGTGCTAGGCAGAGACCGTCTCATAGAGTTGAACGGGAAGTACCGGATACTGGAGCCATTCCTCGAGTCGCAGCTAGACGGGGACGGTTACATCCTGACGGTCCGGGAGGATACTACGCTCCAATACTTGGAGCACCAGAACGTGATATCGAGGGAGATCGTTTTCACCCCGCCGGACTGCGTCGCGTATCTTACTGCAAAAAGCAGATACGGTAGGATGGGGCTTTCGTTCCTCAATGCAGCCAAGGTCCATAGTGGCTTCGTAGGCAGGTTGGCTCTTGAGATCGTGAACTTGAGCAACGACAGGAAGCCGATCACGATAAGGGCTGGTGACCACTTTATGCATATCGAGTTCATAAGGAGGGAGGGGTCTCCCTCGCCGTATGTGGGAGAGTACCAGTTCCAGTACATGTCAGAGGAGGAGATAAAGTCCTACCTTCCCATGCTGAGGCAGGTTTTCTCGAACTTCGACGAACTCTCTAGGATCTGGCTGAAGAAGAGGCTGAACCACGGGGGGCTTTGAACCTTCCGTAGTCCAGTTTACTGGCGTCCTGGCTTTTAAATAAATGGCTCATGCCTCCTTTTTCATTGTAGCTTGGCTGGGCATCGGTCGAGGGCCTCCCAGCGCCTCTACCTTGCTTGCCACACCAAATGCCACTGCTGCCTTGACAGCGTCCCCTGGGAGGAACGGGAGCACGCCAGCCCAAAGGGCAGCCTTGAAGTCCGCTCCCATCCAGAATGCCAGCCAAATCCAGCCCAGTAAGAATACCGTGGACATCGCAAGAACGACTGCAGCTGCCCTCGCGAACCAGCCCCTCCCTAAGACGGAAAGAGCGTACCCCGCCAAAGCTA